>DBIS01000065.1:0-594 GCA_002296975.1 Deltaproteobacteria bacterium UBA796
TGCACCTTGTGGACATCTTCTCAACCATGGCCGACATCGCCGAAGTCAACCCAACGGAGGCTGTGTTCAGTGATGGTCCATGGGCCGGTGAGCCGGTGACCATCGACGGGCAGAGCATCTTGCCACTTTTGTATGGTGTCACGCCCGCCAATTGGAAGACCTATCTGTACTCCGATGGCTTTTATCCCAATGGTGAGCCACCATACGATTACCACAAGCGCATGGTGCGCGACCGCGAGTGGAAGTACATCCGAAACAACACCGGCGAAGCGTATTCGGAGTCATTTCACCGTTACGGCGAGGACTATTGGACGGAAGGCGACAACCTTCTATTGGAGCCCATGGACGCAGCCACCACCGCCGCCTATGAACGCCTTCAAGCGGAGCTGGCCCGGTGGGACGCCGAAGTGCTGTTCGGGCCCTGATTGTCGTTCGGCAACGGTAGAACTAAGAGCCGTTGCCGTGATTGGGCACCTACGGAACCGAGGTCGTCGTGCCCAGTTTTGCCACATTCCTCGCACTTAGACCGGCACTAGCCCCATCAAAGTCGCCCCAGAAACACGGCAAGATGATGTAAATACAACTTGGGTAGAC
>DBIS01000065.1:931-2644 GCA_002296975.1 Deltaproteobacteria bacterium UBA796
GCGTTCTTCTAAGCTTGAGGGGCGTTAGTTCGAAAGAGATGCCCCATGAAGCAGCACCTCTCCCTGCTTCGCTCTGGTTCAGCCTCTTTGGTCATGATGCCGAAACGCGCTTCCAAAGCCTGTAGTCGAGCTGGTTTTTAGCGATGAATCGCTCCTTAAAACCGGGCGGAATCACGGTGGAGTCTTGGTCGGGATGGCTGCGATTTACATGTGGGATGTTCGGGCTGACGCCAAACTGAGGTAGCTGGCCAAACGATGCCTCGCGCCCCAAGACCAGCACCGCATCGAACAGCGAGAGGACGCGGAATGCTTCCTCGAGATGGCTCTCGTCGATGCGCGCGTCCACGTCGTGTCCCAGTCCGTTCAGCATGCGCACATAGTAGTTGGGACGATTGATGCAGATCGGAAATTGCTGTGTGGTCCAATTCCGAGACCAATGCATCACCCGTGTGGAGAAACTCTCGAGACCACGGCCTGGTGCTTCAGGAATGCCAAACACCTCGTCACCGCCATGTGCTTTGTAGCATGAAACGAAACGCTCAAATGGCTCGCGAATGCACGTCATCCAGCGGACTCCGCGCAGTGGTACCCGATTCTCTCGTCGAAGGAAATTCCACTCCGCACAGATAAAGTTGGTTCCCGCGCGTCGCAAGTCGTCTACAAAGTCAATGAACTGCGGGCGATCGTAATTCCAGAAATCAATGAGCTGCTTGTGGCCATCACTCCATGGATTTCCATTGATATTGGGTGTATGCATTCGGTAGCCATGGCTGGCAAAATGGAACACAAGTGAACTACCACCACCTTTGTGCATGTGCATGAACAATAGATTTCGATCGATTCATGGGAGTCTGGCCTGTAGGAATAGTGAAGCGTTTAGCATATAGAGCGGTAACCGGAAGACCCCACCTGGGAGTAGCTCCGCCTACTGGATCACACCGATGTCCGTCGGTTGTGCCACTGCTGTCCCAGCTTGCGGCGGTCTTCGGGGTTGACCCACATCGGATGCTGGGCCAACGCTCCATACTGGATCTCCACCGGATTATGCAGTTGGTTGTTGGCAACCCAGGCGTCCCAGAGCTCATACTTGATTCCCGCAGAGTCTCCCTCGGAGCGCCCCAACCGGGCAAGCTGGGCCTGGTTCTGCTCCGCGCCGCTCATCTGCCGACCGGTGCCCGGTGCAAACATCCGGTCGCGCGAGGCCTGTAGTTCCTCAAGCGGTCGGCGCATCATAACGATGGCGGTATCTTCACAGCTGAGGTCCGGCATTTGGTCGAACAGTGCCGGGCACTGCACCACCACCTGTTCCCGCTGAAGCAGCCCCCTGAGCATGTCTTCCCGGTAATATTCGAACTGTTCCTCGCGCACGGCCTCAAAGCCAGTGTCTTGCGCGATCATCTCCATGGCGATCGTCGTGCCGCTGCGATGGGGCCCGGTCACGATGATGCGCTTGAAGCGGCCAAGTCCAGCAAACGGACCTTTGGTCTTGCGGGCCGTCCGCCGTCGGGGCTGGCGAAGCTCAGTGAGCAATCTCCGCGCGAGCACGTGACTCGGCGTGAACTTGAGCAGCCCCTCGAGCGCTGCAGTGGCGGCGCCCACATCCGCTTTGCGAATGAAATGGTCGGCCCGCTCGAGCCAAGCAGTGACGATGTATGGGTTCAGCTTTGTCGTGACCGAGAATGCCTCCATCGCGAGTTGGGTCTCGTTCCGGTG
>DBIS01000190.1 GCA_002296975.1 Deltaproteobacteria bacterium UBA796
CCGATGGCTCCGGCCTTCCAAGCACCCTTGAACTTCCGATTCTTGCGATTCGAAACACAGTTATTTTTCCTGTGCTCGCTTTCCCAATAAATGTGGGTCGAGAGAAATCGCTTCTGGCGGTAGACGAAGCGCTCGAGGGCGACAAGCTGCTGGCTATTTTGGCTCAAAAAGAGGCAAAAAACGAAGATCCAGACACGGGTGAGCTGTACCAAGTTGGTACCGTGGTCAAGATTCTGAAGTCCGTGAAGATGCCCGGAAATAAGCTTTCCGTGATCATCCAGGGCCTGGCACGAATCAAGGTGACCAACTGGAACCACACGGAACCCTATTTGTGTGCCACGGTTGAGGTTTTTGAGGAGGCTGCAGAGCATCCTGATGAGCTCAACGCCAAGATGGGCAACCTCCGTGAGTTGGCTCAGCGAATCATCGACTTGTCTCCGCAGATTCCTTCGGAAGCCAGCTTTTTGGTGCGGAGCATTGACAACCCCGGAGTGCTCGCAGACATCGTCGCCAGCAACCTCGGCATCAACGTTGACGACAAGCAAGACTTGTTGGAGACCTTTGAGACCGGTAGCCGGATGGACAAGGTCGTCACGATGCTCAACAAAGAGATCCAAGTGTTGGAGCTCTCCAACAAGATCCAGTCTGAGGTCAAGGGCGAGATGGACAAGGCTCAAAGGGAGTACTTCCTTCGGGAGCAGCTCAAGGCCATTCAAAAGGAGCTGGGCGAAGTCGATGATCGGCAAGATGAGTTCGATGAACTCAAAAAGAAAATCAAAAGCGCACACATGCCCAAAGAAGTCGAAAAGGTTGCGTTCAAAGAGCTCAAGCGCATGTCCCGCATGAGTCCAGGTGCCGCCGAATACACCGTCAGTCGTACTTATATCGACTGGTTGGTCGAACTTCCATGGGACAAATCTACCGAGGATATCTTGGATATCCAGTTGGCGTCCGACATTTTAGACGAAGACCATTACGGTTTGGATAAGATCAAAAAGCGTATCCTCGAGTACCTTGCTGTCCTCAAGTTGAAGGACGACATGAAGGGACCAATCCTGTGCTTGGTAGGCCCTCCGGGTGTGGGAAAGACTTCTCTCGCCAAATCGGTTGCCCGTGCTTTGGGTCGGAAAATGCAACGCATGTCTTTGGGCGGCGTGAGAGATGAGGCCGAAATCCGAGGTCACCGTCGGACTTATATCGGTTCATTGCCAGGAAAAGTGATCAAGAGCATCAAAAAGGCCGGCTCAAACAACCCCGTCTTTGTGCTCGATGAAATCGACAAAATGGGCGCAGACTATCGGGGTGACCCAAGTTCTGCTCTGCTCGAGGTCCTTGATCCAGAGCAAAACGACACCTTCATGGACCATTATCTGGATGTTCCCTTCGACCTTTCCAAGGTGTTGTTCATCGCCACCGCGAATCAGCTTCATCCAATTCCTGGCCCACTGCGGGACCGGATGGAAGTGCTCGAAATCCCTGGCTACACCATGGACGAGAAGGTCAAGATCGCCAAGTCTTACATCATCCCCGAGGTGATTGAAAACCACGGTATCACTGAGGAGCACTTGGAGTTCACAGACGAGGGGGTTCGCTTCTTGATCGAGTCTTACACCCGAGAGGCTGGGGTTCGTACCCTTAAACGTGAGCTTGCATCGGTCGCCCGTTGGGTCGCCAAAGATGTTGCGAGCGGCACCCATGAGAGCAAGGTCACCATCACTGCAGCTTTGGTTGAAGAGATTCGCGGGCCAATCAAGTTCTTCTCTGATGTTGCAGAGCGCACAGCGGTGTCGGGCGTGTGCACCGGAATGGCTTGGACGGCTGCGGGCGGCGACATTCTGTTCATCGAAGCCACCAAAATGAAAGGAAAGGGAGGCCTGAAATTATCGGGTTCACTCGGCGACGTGATGAAAGAGTCGGTCGGTGTGGCCAGCAGCTACATTAAGTCGATGTCCCTCGAGCTTGGCATCGACCCAGACGCCTTCGCCGAGCACGATATTCATATCCATGTACCCTCTGGTGCCATCCCTAAAGATGGCCCTTCAGCCGGTGTTACCATGCTGACCGCCATCGTCTCGTTGTTCACTGGGATTCCAGTCGACAATGAACTGTCGATGACCGGAGAGGCCACCCTTCGGGGGGCAGTGCTCCCAGTGGGTGGCGTTAAAGAGAAGGTCCTCGCGGCGCACCGTGCAGGCATCAAGCGCGTGATTTTACCGGAGAAGAACCGCAAGGATTTGCCTGATATTCCTGATGAGGTCAAAAAGGACATCGAGATTAGCTTCTGTGCCCGCATGGAAGATGTGCTCGCGATCGCTTTGGGTGCAGATAAAATCGCCGCCCGGAGAGCAGAGGTCGAGGCCGAGATCGAGGTCAAGAAAGAGGCCAAACGGCTCAAGGATCTGGGCAAAGAAGCCCACGCTTAGCGCGGAGACATCATGCCCCTTCCAAAGAAAGTCCTGATCGCGAATCGTGGAGAGATTGCGGTCAGGGTGATTCGGGCTGCCCACGAGTTGGGGATACAGACCGTCGCTGTGTATTCAGATGCAGACCGAGAGGGCTTGCATGTTCGTAATGCGATGGAGGCTGTCCACATCGGCGCGGCACCCAGCGCTGAAAGCTATTTGCTCGGCGATAGAGTTTTGGCTGCGGCCAAGGCTACCGGAGCCGACGCCATTCAGCCGGGCTATGGCTTTTTCTCCGAGAATGCTGGCTTTGCCCGAGCGGTT
>DBIS01000025.1 GCA_002296975.1 Deltaproteobacteria bacterium UBA796
CAGGGTCGTCGAGGAGTTTGGCCCAGCCATCCAAGACCTCGTCTGCGGGTTGAAAACAAAGCGCTGAGTTTATCAATGAGCCGCCGCCAACTCCACGCCCTGCGGCGATGGCGAGATAGGCGCTGCCCTTTGCGACCATCATGCCGCCCTCTTGCATGTGGTGGCGCATGGTGTGCGCTTGGTTTGGCCGGAATCGGCTTTGGGCGGGGCCTTCCTCTAAAAAAATCACCCGCCACCCAGCGTTTGCCAGCACGCGACCGATGCTCGCGCCTCCTGGGCCAGTTCCCACAATGACGGCATCCGCTTCGAGTTTCAGGCCTGTTCCCACCGCCTCGTGTCCTCGGGCACTGACCGGAGGAAACATCAAATTTTCCGTGGAGGGAAAGCTCATGCGCCGTAGCCGCAACTGTGGAGCTTGCGCATATGTGGCGCCACTTCAGGGTGGATCGACCAACCGAAACCCAAGAGCAAGACCAAGGACTGGGCTGCCGAGCGAGCGATGGCGATATCGCTGTGTATCCACGACTCGAAATACTTGGATTGTCTTGCGGGACTGATGCTTGAAAATAGGCCCCCGTGGGTGAGTGTGGCCCCATTGTCTAAAGCATGAAGCAGCAGTCGCAGCAATTTTGTGGTGTCAGGGGGGGTGGTCTGGAGCGTGCGGTCAAAAAAACGGTCCAGCCCGGCGTCGGCACCATGGAGTGGAATGAAGGACGTTGCCGGAAATGCAACGCCTGCCCATGCGCGCACGAAGCCGGCTTCATCGTGGGTCAACACCGAGTAGGGCGCCTCAGGGGCCTGGTCCCACCACTGGGTGAGCACCCCGCCTGCTGCCAATGCTGCTGCCGCGGTGCTTCCTGCGCTGAGGGCAAGCAGGTGACGTCGTGTGAATCTCATGGCTAAATCTTAGCCCAACCGGGGCGGCGCCACGGGGATCACTTATTGTCGGTGACGGGATAGCGTTATGGGTGTCAACTTGGGGGAAGCTTGAGTCAAGAAGATAAAGACCAGCAGACTGGGATGGGGCTCGGGACCTTTTTAGGGGTGGTCACACCGACCATGCTGACGATCTTGGGCGTCATCCTGTATTTGCGGATGGGCTGGGTCGTGGCCAACGCGGGTCTTGCGGGCACCTTGATCATCGTCTTGTTGGCCCATGTCATCACCGTCACGACTGCGCTTTCGCTCTCTGCGCTCGCCACGAGTATGCGGGTGGGCGGTGGCGGAGCGTATTGGCTGATTTCAAGGAGTATGGGGCTGGAGTTGGGAGGTGCGCTGGGCATACCCCTGTATTTATCTCAAGCGCTTAGCCTGACCTTGTACAGCTTTGGGATCGCAGAGAGTATTCGTATTTTTTGGCCAGGCGCTCCGGTGCAGTTGCTTGCAGGCGTCATCGTGGTGTTCGTGGTCCTGATGGCGATCAAGAGCACGGTTTGGGCGCTCAGAATGCAGATACCCATCATGGTTTTGATCGGTATCTCATTGGTGGCTTTGGTTGGGGGGGTGACCTTTGAGGGCTCCCAGGTGCCCATGTTTGCGGGTGCTGAGAGCGCCAGTTTTTGGGAAGTTTTCGCGGTGTTCTTTCCGGCAGTCACCGGTATTTTGGCGGGCTTGGGTCTGAGTGGAGACCTTCGAGACCCAGAACGTTCTATCCCCAGAGGGGTTTTCTTTTCGGTCTTGATCGGCTTGGTTGTGTACATGGTGGTGCCGGTGGTTCTGGCGAATGGTGCATCTGTGGAGGCCTTGGCCAACGACCCATTGGTTTGGGCCAAGATTGCACCGGCACCATTGGTCATGGGTGGGCTTTGTGGTGCCATCCTTTCGAGCGCCATCGGGTCGATTTTGGCGGCACCACGGACGCTTCAGGCCTTGGCCAGTGATGGTTTGGTCCCAGCGGTGTTTGGGCGGGTTTCCGCGGATAAGAATGAGCCTGTATTTGCGCTTTGGGTCTCTGGTGGCGTCGCCCTACTTGCGGTGGGCCTCGGTGACCTCAACGCGGTCGCAGCAGTGGTCACCATGTTCTTTTTGACCACCTACGGCATGCTCAACTTTGCGGCGGGTCTCGAGTCTTTGGTGGCTGACCCCGCATTTAGGCCCAGCATCAAAGTGCCGTGGTGGGTGTCGATGGTAGGCGGCGTTGGCTGTTTCCTGACCATGTTTTCCATTCATCCCGTGGCATGTTTTGTCGCCATCATCGTCGAGGGGCTGATTTGGTGGGTGCTGAGCCGTCGCGCGCTTCGGACCACCTGGGGTGATTTACGGAGCGGATTGTGGTTTACCCTCGCTCGGTTTGCCATGCTCAAGCTGAACCACTCCAAGCATGACCCTCGAAACTGGCGTCCCCATATTTTGGTTTTTGTGGCCGATTTACGGCGCAACCTGGGCATGGTGCGGATGGCCAACCACTTCAGTCAAGACCGGGGGATTGTGACGGTGACCACATTGTTGGTTGGCGACATTGAAGAGCAAGAACAAGGATCGGCCATTGGGCTACGCAACCGTGCTTTGCTCGACGCCAATGGCATTGTGGCCTTCGCCGAGACCGTGGCTGTGTCTGATTTGGAATCGGGGATGATCACGGTCGCGCAGGCCAACGGCATAGCTGGGCTTACCTCAAATATGGTGATGTTTGGGTGGCCAGGCGATAACGCCGAGGCCCTGGGGCGCCTGTTGGGGATGGTGCGCCGCATGACGGCTTTGGAGAAGTCGTCGATGATCGTCCGGCCGGTGAAGGGCAGCCGGGCAAAAGGCAATGGGGAGATTGTGGTTTGGTGGAAGGGCAAACAGCATAATGGCGACATGATGTTGCTCTTGGGGCACCTGCTCAACTTGGCGCCAGGGTGGCGGTCTAATCGGCTGGTGCTCAAGTCGGTTGCCGATGACGAGGAGGTGGCCGATGAGGTGCGTCAGGCCTTTGAGTCGATGTTGCCAGACCTGCGCATGGATGTTCACCTTGAGGTG
>DBIS01000145.1 GCA_002296975.1 Deltaproteobacteria bacterium UBA796
CGGCGTCGGCGTCGGCGTCCGTGTCGGCATCCGCATCGGCGTCCGCATCAGCATCAGCATCCGCGTCCGCATCGGCGATTGTCTCGCAGGCAGAGGCCTCATTCTCAATCCATTCGGCAACAACGTCGATGTTCTCCTCACCCATCAGACCTGCTGGCGGCATGGGAGAACTCTCGGCGACCATGCGCTGGTACAACACACTGTCATCCAGCCCGCCAAGGCTTACAATTTCATCGCCCCGCATGGAGCCCAAGCCCACGAGTAAACACGGGTCGACGCTGAGGTCCAGCCCCCCTTTCGGTGCATCGCCACCATGACAGCTCGTGCAGTTACCGTCGAGCACTGCTGTGATGGTCTCGCCCTCAACAGAATGGGTGTTGAAGGTGGTGTCATCACAACCCACCACTGCTGCCAGAACCAAGAAAAACATGGGCGCTCCAATTCGGAACTCGATGGTGCCACGGGAGGGCATCGGGGTGCTAGCGAAAAGCTGAAACAGCTACTCGGTGGGCAGCCCCACGTCGACCCACGCTGAGGTGCCACCGTTCATACTCTTCACATTTCCGTAGCCCAAAGACTGGAGGATCAACAGGCCTTTAAGGGACATGATGCCCAGATTACACACCGTCACGATGGGGGTGTCGTGGTCGACTGGCAGTGCATCTTTGCGCTCGGCAAGTTCAGCCAAGGGAATGTTGATTGCAGAGGGCACATGCTTGGCTGCGTACTGCTCAGCGGAGCGAACATCGATGATGACCATATCCAAATTTGGCTCAGCGATCGCCTGTTTCACATGCCCGAACTCACAGGTGGTGCGGGTATTTTTGGCGTTGTCGAGCAACATGTCCATCATCTGCTCTTTGGCGCTAGGACCGCCGGTGGGTGTTCCGCCATGTCGGGCCGCCCGATACTGAGGAAAGTGCTTCTCGATCGACGATGCATATTTAAAAATATTATCTGGAAACATCACGACGATGACGGCGTTGGGAGCATCAGTCACCGCCTTGAGCATGCCCGCGAAGGCCAAACCCGAGCTTGGCCCAGCGATGACGCACGCTTCTCGATTTAGGCGCAAACACATATCGAAGGCTTCGCGGTTTGAGACCTCGACGAGTTGGTCATACTCCTCGGGATGAAAGAGCTTCGTCTGCTTGAGTTGGCGCAAAGAGCGCACGCCGGGAATGTCATGGCCTTCTGCCGGGTGGACCCCAATGATTTTAATGTCCGGGTTTTTCGACTTAAGATAGCGCCCGTTTCCGGTCACGGTTCCGCAGGTCCCCAGGGCGGCCACAAAATGGGTGACCTTACCCTCTGTTTGACGCCAAATCTCTGGGCCGGTGGTCTTGATATGGGCCTCAAAATTCGCCTCGTTATCATACTGGTTGAGCATATGAAACTCTGGTTTCGCCGCTTTATCTAAGGCCCGTGCGATCGCACCTTCTGGCGCACCGGGCGCTGGGCATAAAGTGTCATCCAGCTCTTCGACCTCTGCGCCAAAAAACCGCAACATCACCCGCTTTTCAAATGGAATCGCCTTCGACAGCGGAGTGGAGAGGCTGTATTTGCGCTCGTTGGCCATCATCGCCAGGCCCAGCCCCGTGTTGCCCGAGGTCGGCTCGACCAATTTTTGCCCCGAGCCAATCAGCCCTTTGGCCTCTGCATCGTGAATCATATTGGCGGCTACCCGATCTTTGATTGCGCCAAAAGGGTTGTACCATTCGAGCTTTCCATAAACCTTGGCCTGTGCAAAGGGCACGATGGCCTTGAGTCGAAGCAATGGGGTGGGATTTTCCTCCGAGCTGAGCATGTCGAGTACATCGTCATAAACGCGTGTCCGGTGATCTTTCATGCTCTGCCTATATCTTCTTGGGCACAAGCTCACCCCTCAAAATGAATGCCGTAGCCACCACCCAAAGCCGCTGGGATCAATCTCTGAGCCTTTTTCTCGACCAATCCCCTGCCAATGATTAGTGAGCAGACCGAATCGGGGAGTAGCGCAGCCTGGTAGCGCGCCTGCTTTGGGAGCAGGATGTCGCAGGTTCGAATCCTGTCTCCCCGACCATCGTTGTCCCTCGTCGTTAATAGCGGCGAGGGACTTTTTTGTGGCGGACCGTTCCCGTCACTCAAAACACCCGTGCAAGCAGCCTTTCCCATGGTGGGACTTCTCCGGCGACCCAACAGCGAGCCTGATCCAAATCCCCCAAAGTCGCACCGGTTCTGGCCTCGATCAGCGCCACCTCAGCGGCATCAACCACAGCCCGCCCCCGGTTGGCATCTGCGTGAAACCGGTAACGGGTCGGCAGCTTGGTCCTTAAACCCACCTGTTTAAGCACCGAAGGGTCCGTGATGAGATCCGCGTAGCGCACAAAGCTCAAGCATTCTTCACGCCCAGCCAACGCCATCAATGCGGAGCGGTTGGCCTGGTTCCAGGCTTGGCAAAATGCCTCTGGTTTTCCACGGAAAGCCACCCAGCGCTGAGCATGAGAAGCGTAGCAGTTGACCGGGTCTCGATAAATCCACACGACACCCAAATCATAGCCCTCAAACTCATCAAAAACCGCAGCCACGCTCCGGTGCTTGGTCTCCGAAATTGGCTTCACCAACACGGGGCCATCCACCGCGACCAGCACCGAGCGTATGGCAGCCTCAGGCCTCAACATCATGTGCTCAAACAGAGGGCTGTCCCCCGCTTCGTTAAAGCCCACAACCGCCTTGGTATTAAGACATGAAAACAAGGCGTTGGTGCCCGACCGCTGCATGCCCATCACAAAAACCAAGCGCTTCACACCGCCCCCTTCAGCACGTTCTCAAAGCAGGCCATGAGGGCCAACAGTCGCGCATCAGGACAACGGTGTTGACGGACATCGGCTCGGCCTTTTCGACCAAACCTCAGGGCCAAAACCTTGTCGGACTTTAAGCGTGCGAGGGCTTGAGCGAAGGCGGCTGGGTCGTCAGGGGTCACCAACAGCCCGTTTTCGCCATCCACCACAAGTTCTTCCAGCCCTCCCACAGAGGTCGTAACCACCGCAACGCCACGGGCCATGGCCTCTAAAATGGCAACAGGGACCCCATCTTCATCGCCGTCTGGCGCGGTACAGCAGGCCAAAGCGAATACATCGACGCCGGCGTCATAGCAGGCCCGGACCTGAGCAAAGGACTGTGCCCCCAAAGCATTCAGTCCATCCATCGGCCCGCCAACCTCTGCTTCGGTGGCGCCGATAACGGTCCAGCGCACATCAAAGTCCAGCTTCTCAATCGCCTGACGCAACACTGGATAGCCCTTTTTGGCCACTGGCCGGGCCACGGTGAGCACATGAAAAGCACCTGTCGCGGACGGGGTCACCGTGGCGTGGTCGACGACAAGCGGCAGCACAGTACAATTCACCTGGCTTAACTTGGACACCAAACCCCGAGTGTGGCCCGAAATGGCGATCACTTTTGCGGTCCGTGTCAGGGTAAATTGGGCCATCGAGTCGGCCACCAACAGTCCGCGAGCGTGCACCGTTAGCACCAAGGGAATCTCAGCGATTTCGCAAGCCACCGCCGCCAAGGCCGCCGAAAAACCCAAAAAGTGAACGTGCACCACCGCAATTCCCAAGCGACGCCAGCGGCGGGCAAGCCACCTGGCACGCCGAAGATCCTTGGCTCGTCCACCATGGGCCAACCAAGCCCTCTCCAGCTGGGTCGGTATTGGATCTGCCAAAAAAACCATGCTGGCCGTCGGCACGGTACAAATATCAGCCCGGTCCAAAATCCCGTGATCGCACGCCTTGGATGCACTGAGTACACACACATCAAGCGCACCTTGGCCCTGAGCAACCGTCGCGATCTGCGCCACTTCCCGATACACAAATGTGTGGGACACCGTGGGGTACCGCCCCAACAGATACGCAATCTTCAACCCACACCCCATCGTGACGCGCGTGGCCTCAAGAACTACAAGACAAGGTCGAACACCCTGGCTTGTTTCGGGCCCACTCCGGTCTTTTGCCTCCAAACTTGAGGGCTACACCATCGGCATACGGCGTTTTGGCTGCCTCGAGCAACTCACTTATGCGACTCATATCACCAGCCTCTGCCTGCTCGATGGCCTCTTGGGCCAAATAATTTCGCAGCACAAAGCCTGGATTAAAGGCGTCCATACGGGCTTGTCGGCCCTCTATGCCCTTCACTCTGTCGAGATAGCGCTCCAGCCACGCCCCCCATGCCTCTTGAAGCGCGGGGCCTGGGGGATCATAAAATGCGTCCAAAATCGGGTCGAGGGGATTTTCAGCTGCTGCGACCTTGGACAGGCCCCGAAAACACACGGTCATGTCTGTGGGCTCTCGCTGCATCAATTCAGTGAGGTCCGACCACAAAAGCTGATCGGCCTCACCGCGGTGGGTATCGAGGCCGAGTTTGCCTACCACCATCGCACCTGATGCCTGGGACCAGGACTTTTCGTAGGTCTCGATGGCGGATTTGACCGCATCCATATCGTCGATCAGCGGGTACAGCGCCTCCGCCAAGCGCACCAAGTTCCAGCCACCCATTTGCGCTTGCATGCCAAAACAATAGCGCCCCATGGAGGCATCGGTGGTGTTGGGCGTCCAAGATGGATCGTAATTATCTATCCAACCATAGGGCCCGTAATCGATGGTCAGCCCCAAAATCGACATATTGTCGGTGTTCATCACCCCATGAACAAAGCCCACCCGCATCCACTCAGCCATCAGCTGTGCTGTCGACTGCCCGACTTGGGTCAAAAAGGCCACGACGCTATCTTTATTGACCGGCCCCAGATGAGGAAAATGATGCTCGAATGTGTAGGCGACCAACCGCCGAAGCGTGTCGATATCGTTCCGAGCAGCGTGAATTTGATAGCTTCCGAAGCGCAAAAAACTGCGGGCGACCCTGCACACGATCGCACCGGGCTCTGCTTTTTCTTGGCCGTTGTAAAACATATCGCGCCTGACGGAGTCGCCGGTCGCCACCAGACTCAGCGCACGGGTGGTGGGCACACCAAGATAATGCATGGCCTCAGAGCACAGAAACTCTCGGATTGATGAGCGCAACACAGCGCGGCCATCTGCAAAGCGCGAGTACGGTGTGGGCCCAGCCCCCTTGAGTTGAAGCTCGTACCGAATACCCACATCATTGATGACCTCGCCCAAGGTGATGGCACGGCCATCTCCGAGTTGCCCAGCCCACTGGCCAAATTGATGGCCGCCATAGCAAGCTGCGTAGGGCTTCATGCCGTCGACAACTGCATTTCCGCCCATCGCCTCCGCAAAGCCTTCACTGGTGGTCAGGGCGGTGGTCATGCCAAGCTCTGCCGCCATTGATTCAGACAAGGCCAACAATTTTGGCCCCCCGACCGCTGTGGGCTCAACTCGAGAAAAAGCTGCCCCTCGAACTTGGCGGCTGGTATTGGTCGACGCCGGATCGGCAGGCAGGGAGGACACAAAGCTGTCATCCCAATTTAAGGCTGTCAAAGAGTGGCTGTTATCGGACATGGTCACCGCCGAATCAGTTTGTCGCGAATGGCCCGAATGTCCAGACGCCCCACACGGGTAAAGCGATCCAGCATTTGATGCCCGCTCTTGGCGAGGGCCAACAGCCGCTTGGCTCGGGAGACCACAAAGCGGCCCTCAAGCATTTGGCCTGGGATCGCGGACCGGCCTTGCTCATCCAGTAAACGTACCGCAGCATCCAGTTTTTGGATGGTCTCAGCGATCAGCACCATCTCGCGCTTACGAAAAACACTGACGACCATCGAGAGCACATCCGTCTCTGCCTCAAAGCAACGCCTCGCACCGTTACGGCCCGCTCCATTGACCACACCCCAGGCTTGAAGCTCGGACAAGGTCATCGACACACTGCCGACGCTAAGCCCGGTGGCTTCGACGATCTCAGCGGCCGTCAATGGGCGCGGCGAGAGGTAAAGACAGGACCAGACACGCCCCATGGATGGCTTAAAATTCCAAAAACCCATGATGTCGCCAACGGCATCTGCGACCAACGCTCGGGCGCGGGCGGTCGCTTGGGTCGACGGCGCTTTGGCATCTGTGGGCGAGGATGAGGATTGGAGCATGGCCACAGGCCTCCTTGGACGTTAATCAGCGATGATTTCAACCTCGATTGAAATAGTCTATCCACACCAAAGTATCCACCCACCAGGCACCCTCAATGCAAAACCAGGCCAGCCGCCACACAGCTTCAGGGCTCCACGCAGGTGCACCGCACACCCTCATCGGCGATGTCGGAGATATCTTCGCCCTCGTGGCTGACGAGCTCATCGCGACAGAGACCCAACTGCATGATGAACTCGCGATGACCATCCCTGCGGTGGCGGAAATTGGGCATTATTTGGCGAAATCCGGTGGAAAACGCTTTCGTCCCATGCTGACAGCCCTCGGCGCAAAGGCGGTGGGCTTTGAGGGTTCAACGCCCCACCTGTGTGCGATCGGAGAACTTTTACACCTTGGGAGTTTACTCCACGACGATGTGGTCGACGACGGGCAAGAGCGTCGGGGAAACAAGGCCGCCCAAAGGGTATATGGCAATCCAGCGGTCATCTTGACCGGCGATTATTGTGTGGCTCGTGGCTTGCTTCTCGCAGCCGAACACGGCGGACTCCAGGCGGTCACCAAGCTCGCATGGACCGTCACCGCCATGTCCGAAG
>DBIS01000053.1 GCA_002296975.1 Deltaproteobacteria bacterium UBA796
CACAGGCCGAGCAGCCCATGAGCGCGGCTACAAGGTCTTGGTGCTCGAAGACTGCACGGCGGGGCGCTCAAACTTTGAGCAGACCTTCTACTGCGAGAACATCTTTCCCTTGTATGCAGAGATGATCAGCTCGAAGGATCTCATCGCAGGGGCCAGATGAGCGCCGAGAAGACCCCATCAGGTGATCTCTTGGCCCACCAAGATTTAGGGCCTGAGCCCGTTGAAACCACACGCGCATCCACCACCTACCTTGAGGACATACGAAGAACCACGTGCTTGCCCAGCCCCTCGCCGATTCAACCGCACCGCCCAAGTGGCCTCCTTGAGTGCCCTACGGTGAGCATCTCAAGCTTGGCATGGTTCGAACCCAGCGACCCAGCCTTTGAGGTGAAGGAATCCATCGGCGTGGGCGGGATGGGTGCTGTTTACGCTGCGAGCCAGATCTTCATGAACCGTGAGGTGGCCATCAAGCGCAGCCATGAAGGGGAAGGAAAAGGGCCCAGCTTTCACTCAGTCATCGATGAAGGACGACGCTTCGGCCAACTGGACCATCCCAATATTCCCCCCGTCCACCTGGTGGGTCGAGACAGTTCGGGGCACGCGGTACTGGTGATGAAGCGAATCGCAGGCACCGACCTCCGAGACATGCTCCACGACCCACACAACCCCCGCTGGGGTGACGTCGAGGAAGACCGCCAGACTTGGGCCTTGGGTGTCTTGGTGCAAGTCTGCCGTGCCATCGAGCACGCACACAGCCGATCAGTTCTTCATCGGGACATCAAATCGGACAACATCATGGTCGGTGACTTTGGTCAGATATTCCTGATCGACTGGGGAATTTCCATCAACCTTGATGACCCTAAACAGTGCACCACCGAGCGTTTCTGTGGCACCCCTTGTTTTGCGGCTCCAGAGATGGCCATCGTCGGCGCGAAGCTTGATGCGCGAACAGATCAATACCTGCTGGGTGGCCTACTCTTCGAGATCCTGACCCGGCAGGTGCCCCGCACAGGCTCCTCAATCCAAAGCGTCCTCGACACCGTTCGTTCAGGTGCAGAGCCAAGCCTACCGCCCACGGTCCCTGCCGGACTCAGGCCCATCCTTCTCCAAGCGATGGCGCCCGAGGCTGACGATCGATATCCGAGCGTCACAGCACTTCGCGTGGCCATTCAGCGCTATCTCTCAGACCACGTCATCATCGACCAGATCGCGTCCGCCAAGGAGACCCTTGAGACCATGAAGTCGGTCTTGGAAGAGAAGAAGACGGATGCGGTGAGTGCATACGACTTCATGACCCAAGCCCATGAGAGCCTTGGCCTCCTGAGGGCCGCCCAACGGGCCCAAGTCCTCCCTTCCTTGGTCGTTCATCTGCTGACGGAGAACCTCCGAATTCAAGCAGAATACGCCATCCTGACCCGACAGTTCGGCATCGCGCGAATCCTCATCGCCAAGCTCGTCGAGCAGGTGGGCCCAGACCAAGACTGGATCAAGCAGATCATCGATGGGCTCATCAGCCAGGAGACACAGCACGCGCAGCAGAGCCTGGACCTCCAGGTCGTCTCCAACAACGTCATGATGGAGAAGATGTTCGATCTTCATCGTCAGGTGACAGCCGAGGTGGATCCTGACGAGGACTAAGCTCGCACAGTGAGAGACCGCGGGAGAGGGTCGACACTCAGGGCCACCGTGGCTGACCGCACCATGCTCATCAGCACGGTCTGCAGGTGGGATTAGAACCAACTATGCTACCCTCATGTTTCGCCCACAATGAGGTTTCTATGCCGGTCATTCTTCGATTTATCACTGCGATAAGCCTCACCCTCGCCCTCGTCGGATGCGGTGACAAAGATGAGAAGCCTTGCGACGAGATCGCAGCCACGGTTTGCGAGATCGATAGCGAGAGCACAGATTGCAGCAAGTGGTCGGACTACGCTGAGGAAGTCCATGCCGATGAAGAGGCTCAAGACGCGTGTCAGGCTGAGCTAGACGCCTTTCGGGGCGGCGACGAGACCGGTACGCTGCCCAATACCGCACCGATTGCCGTGGATGATTCAGCCCAGACCTGGCTTGAGATGGCCGTCGAGATCGCGGTTCTCGACAACGACAGCGACCCAGACAGCGACACCATCGCGATCACCGAGGTGACCCAGCCCGACGATGGCTTTGTGGCGATCAACACCAGCGGAACCGGCAGCTTGACCTACACCCCCACCGGCGCTTTCACAGGCGTGGACACCTTCACCTACACCATCATCGATGGGAACGGAGGCAGCGACTCGGCCACTGTGGCCGTGAATGTGACGGACGCGCCAACCCTGGTGATCACCCTGCCCGATGAAGGCGCAGAGGTGACAGGATCCGAGGTCACCATCGCATTCGAAGTCAACGGCTGCAATGTGTCCAGCCCGAGCGCCGACCCAGGGGGATGTCACCTCCACAAGTACCTCGATGGCGCCTCATACAACAACACGGATGGCACCGGGTTTGGGCACTACAGTCCCGCCGCCTTCACCATCAGCCCGGTCAGCGAAGGCGAGCACAGCTTCATGCTGTACCTGATCGCCAACGATGGAAGCGACGCACCCTTCGATCCACTCATCTCGGACACGGTCACCTTCACCGTGACCGCTTCCGACACCGGTAGCTCAGGCGATGACACCGGCCTAAGCTCAAAGCAGTAGCGCCCGAGTCAGGGTTGCCGCTGGAAGTGTCATGACGGTTGTACCCATCAAAGGATGAGGCTGTGAGATTGTATATTAAATCAGTGTCCGCACAGCGCTGCAAACCCCCATCACCGCCACCCTCCTGAGGTCCAATGCGCGCCTTACTGCTGTCGTTGTTTATGATTCCCTTGGCCATTGGCTGTGGTGGCGGGGACGATGCAAAACCAAAGACCGACACCCATGCCGATGAAGACTGCTCAGATGACGCGGCACCGGCGGTCGACTGGCTCGCCACCGGACCACACCCCGTCGGCTGGCAGACCCACGAAGGCACATCTCAACTCGGAGACACCCCCCTCGAGCGACTGACCGTGGTGTACTACCCGGCCACAGAGACCGGAGAAGGGCAGCCACCAGCCATCGCCACCGGTGGCTACCCAGTGGTCTTCTTCGAGCACGCAGGGGGCTCGCACTACCTTAATTATGATGTGATCTTCAAGTTCTTGGCGGGCCACGGCCTCGTCATCGTGTCCATCGACCACACACAAATTGACTCCAGCAGCATGGGCTGGGGCAGTGCGGACTGGTGGGATGGACACGATCTGCTCTTCAAGGACACCATCCGTGAATTCAAGGCCTGGGGCGAGACTCCCGGTCACACCTACACAGGCTTGATGGACTTCGATAGCGTTGGACTGGCCGGGCATTCACATGGAAGTGCCCTGCTCACCATGCAAGGCTTCGCGCCGATCAACCCCCTTGCTGAAACGAACATTCGCGCTGTGGCACTCCTGGCACCCTGCCCAGATGAGGTCATGTCGGACTACCTGGAGGCCTATGCGGGCATGGCGCCAATTCAGGTCATCTACGGCGCGAGAGACCAGGATGGCTGTGTGGCCTATGGTCAGTCCATCGCCATCTTTGAGGCCGGAGATCAGCCCAGTCACTTCATCCACCTGCCCGGCGGCAGCCATTATGGCTTCACCGATGAGGGCGGATTGCTCGATGCCACCATCACACGCGCCGACCACCAGGTCGTCGCTTCAGCAGGCTGGCTGGCGTGGTGGAAGTACACCCTGGAGGACGACAAGACCGCCCTCCCTTACCTGCGAGGCGACCGGGCGCTGCTGCCGGATGGCCCCGAAGTCCACACCCAGTACACAGAGCGCTCACCGCTCCTCATCGACCAATTTGACGCCCCTGTCGAGGGCGGCGTCCGCTGGGAAGAAGTGCCCGCCATTGTCGGGCTTGAGGGACAGACCTTTATCAATGGCTTCTTGTCCGACACCTTTGTGGATGAGGACCAAGGCGTGGGACTGATACAACGCGAGCTTGAGACGCTCCTCGCCGATACCAGCGGCACTGCGAGCGTGTTGTTCTTTGTTGACGCCGCACTCGGCGCCGAGACCTATGCGCCCGCACTCGAAGCACTGCAAGCCCGCGGCGAGATAGCGCTCACCTTGTCCAGCAGCCACGGTGAATTCGCCTCAGCCATCCTGGCCGGAGGCTGGGACATCATTGTGGCAGCAACCCAGACCGGTTCACCAACGGATGAGCACCCCTATGACTCCCCACTCGCAGACTGGATCTGTGATGGCAAAAAGGCCATCGTCTCGGACTACCGCGTTGACTCCAGCGGGGCGGCCTCCGTGCTGGCCTGCAGTGGAACAGCCTTTGGTTCGCTGTACAACTTCGAATCCATCGTCTCCGATGGTGACCTATTTGGCGATACCATCTCCCTCTACAACCCAGGCTGGGGCACCTTCAGCGTGGGACTCGAAGGCGGTACGGCCACACGCTTTGCTCACACCTCGGTCCTCATGGCGACCACCTCCGAACTGGCCCCCAATGCGCTCGGGCACAAACCTGAGTACAGCGGACTCGACGGGGTCGCCTCGGAGTGGATGCTGAATAACGGTCGCGGCGTCTACCACCCAAGCTGGGGACTCACGATCACGTGGTCTTCTCCAGGTGGCCACTTTCGGCAGATTCTCAGTACAGATGGTGGCGTTGATCTCAGCAAGCTTGAAGCCCTCAGTTTCCGAATCCTCCAGCGCCACGATGACCCGCTCAACACCGGTGGGCCCCAAGACCTCCACATTCGACTTGTCGACACATTGGGCCGGTCCGCATCGGTCCTCCTTTCCAGCGCCAGGCAGGGTGCGCTCCGGCCCAACCCACCTGTAGGCTTGGGTACACATGAAAAGTCCGTCTATGAGACTTACCGGATTCCCTTCGCATTATTGACTGATGTCGATCCCGGCCTTCGCCTGGACAGCATCAAATGGGTGGACTGGATATTCGATGCGACCCCAAGCGGCGCGATTACCCTCGATGACATTGTCTTCACGCGGGCGGGCGTGTGCGAGTAGCCGAAGCATGGCCTCTTTGAGTGCGCGAACCATTGGGGTGGCTGTGCTGAAAGCCCAAAATCCGGCTAAGGCCATTCATGCCGCTCATGGTGTAGGGTTGAAGCCCAGGAGGTTGTATGCGTGCTCCATTGCTGTCCTTGATGATTCCGCTGGCCATTGGCTGTACGTCCAAGAGCCCAGCGGAAGACAGCGGCATAATCCTCTCCGACTTGCCGCCAGCCGATGGCGACGCCGATGCCGATGGCGACGCTGACGCCGATGCCGATGCCGACGCCGA
>DBIS01000135.1 GCA_002296975.1 Deltaproteobacteria bacterium UBA796
TGGATTGGGCGGGAGGGCAGGCGCGCCTGCAGCGTGGCCGCTGGGTAAAGGCATCAAGGGCTTTGAGCGGACCGGCGGCACGGGGGTGTCTGGGGGTGGTTGGTGCACTGGGGTTGGGGTTGGAGTCGGCACTTTTGCCGAGATATCTGGTGGGATTAGGTCCAAAAAGGAGAAGGGGTCCAACTCAGGTTCAGGCTCAGGGGCCATCGTTGCTGGAGGCGGGAGGGTGATTTGGGCCTCCCCGGCCTGTTCGTCATCCGGTTGGATGCCCAAAACCGCCGTCGGTGGCCCGATGTCGGTGTGTTCATCTTCAGGTGGAAGAACAGCAAAGAGATTCGCTACGCTGCTCTCCTCTGGGGTCGGCTGGGGGTCGACTTTAAGGGCGTTGAGGCGCACACGACTGGACACGATGGTGTTGAGAAGTCGCTCAGCCTCATGGCGGTTCGTTGACATCGGGGCCTACTTGGGCTCGCCGCTGGCCAAGCCCGACATTTGTTGGGTTAGTCCGCTGATCGAGCTCATCAATTCGTCCTTCAGTTGCTGCATTCGGGTGACGTTTTCTTGCAGGGTCTTCGCCTTCGTTCGAAGGGAGGTGTTCTCAGTGCGGAGGGTGTTGGCCTCGGTTTCTATTTCGAGGACTTTAGCCCGAGCCTTTTCGACATCTTGTCGGAGTGCTTGGGATGTTTCGGTGAGATGTTCTGAGCGGGAGGTCAATTCCTCTTGCTGGTTCAAGAGTGCGTCGTGGTCTTTCTTGATCTCGGCGTTCCGCGCACGGGCCGTGAGCAGTTGGGCCTCGAGTGCCTCGGCCTGCACCGTCATATCACTCTCATTTTCGTTGAGGTGCTCGAGCTCTACCTCGGCCTTGATTAGCCGGCGCGTCATACGTTCAGCGTTTTGTAGCACAGCCTCCAAGGCCGCGATGCGTGCATCGACGATCTGACCGAGCTCAGATTGGATACGTTCGAGTTGTGTGGCAACATTGTCCGACATTTTGATCCCATAACGGCGACTTGAATAAGGTGTGCAAAGCTTTGGGTATTCCCGTAACTCGGCCTGTTGATACCGTATCAGTGCGCGGATCGGAGTGTCAACGACACGAAAAACCAGCCCTTGGATATGGGCTACACCGTCGGGCACAGTGTATAAGCAAATTCACGACCTAATTGAAAGCGTGTAGAGGGAGCCGAAGTATGGACCGTCAACCTGTGTTGGTTGCCACGTGTGGACCGCTCGAAGGCGCGCGCTTTATCGTGGGCTCAGAGGGCTTGACGCTCGGGCGCGATCCCGAATGCGATGTGGTGCTCGATGACGGCAACGTGTCACGTTTTCATGCACGCCTCGTATTTCATAATGCCGCGATTTGGGTGCAGGATGTGGGCAGCCGGAATGGGGTCTTCCTCAATGATAAACGCCTCGTCCGGCACAAGCAATTTGGCCCCGGTGACACGCTGATGATCGGTGGGCATGGTTTTACCCTTGAACTCGAAATGAGAGAGCCTGAACCCTCTTTGACCGGGAGCATCACCATCATAAAGCCAGCCCAAGACAGGCGGTTGATCGTCCTTGTGATCGCTGGCTTGGCCTTTTTGGCCGGTATTTGGTGGATGTTGAAGGGTAGCGCTTGAAGGCTCACGGTATCGAGATTGTTGTGACAAGCCCGGGTCAACCGATCCGGCGCTTAAGCTTTGATGTTGGGGTTGTGCTGCACCTCGGTCGGGCGATGGACAACGATGTGGTGCTTTGCGATATCGGCGTGTCACGGAGGCACGCTCGGTTGTTGGTGGAGGCCGACGGGGTTTTTCTCGAAGATATGGGCAGTGGAAATGGAACATATTTTCGGGGCGAACGCATCCGTCGGTTGACAGTAAACAATGGTGACGAGGTGTTGGTTGAGCCTTTCACTTTGCGTTTTGTCCTGGTCCCGAGCCAGCCAAGCTCTGGTGACGGGTTGACCGGGTCGCTCGAGGATGTGGACGACGAGGACACGGTCGAGGTGATGGTGCAGCCTCAGAGTAGTGAGGCAAAAACCGCTGCCCAGATCGCCCAAGACTCCCAACCCCGCGCTCGGCTGGTCACCTTGGTCGGTCATCGGCTAGCCCCCGGCTACCCCGTGCGGCCCGATGGCCTGAGTATTGGGCGTTCGGACAGTCAAGATATCATCCTGTTCGACCCGTCTGCGAGCAGAAGCCACGCCCGGTTGAGCCATGTGGGGCCGGATATTTGGCTGCAGGATGATGGCAGTGGAAATGGCACTTTCGTCAATGGTTCCAGGGTTCGAGAGCAGTGTTTGCGTCATGGAGACCGCATTCGAGTCGGCAGCACTGAGTTTCGCTTTGAGTTTTTGGACGGATTCGGGCGAGAGCCGCCCACCCTGCCTCAGGCGAAGGTGCGAGTGAAGCGCCTCGCTTATCGTGCGCCTGACACAGCCCCCGTGCCCACAGGCCGTCAATCCAGGCCCCGTGGGCCTCGGATGGTGGCGATGGCCGCAGTGGGTGGGTTCGCGATCGTGCTGATGCTCATCACTGGGGGGCTGTTGGCCCTCTATGTTTTAGACCCAATCCTTGAGGTGCCAGCGGGCGGGGTCAAGGTGAGTGAGCCCAGCTTGACGGCTCCAGCTAGGCAGCACCTTGTCCGGGGACGCGCGCTGTTTGAGCAGGCCAGATACCTCGATGCGGCCTCGCAGTATTATGCGGTGTTGAGTTTGGCTCCAGGTCACCCAGAGGCCACACGGATGGGGGCTCTATCTACCGAGTATCTGACCCTCGGCTATCTTAAAAAAGGGCTGGTTCTGCGGAGCCTATCCGAATCTGAAAAGCTGAAATTCAGGCGAAAATCGCTTCGTTTGGCAAAGCGTGCGCTCGCTGGGTCGGGCAAAAGGGCCGAGGCAGAAGCCGCCTTGATGGACACTTTGGTGATTTGGCCCAAAGACCCTGCGGTGATGGCGCTGCTGGCCTCTTTGCGCTCATGAGCTTTGGGCTTGTGGCTGGATGGCTTGCACTCGGCCTCATGTCGGCCTGCGTCACAGGGTCGCGCTCCAAAACAACGACCGCCTTGTCTTTTGTCCCCAGCACCTGTGACGAACACGAGGCTGTGGGTGTGCTAAACGCGGCCATCGATTCGCCGGAGCCGGGGCTTCGGGCCTTGGGTTTTGTGGCCTGGATTAAAAGCGGCACGCCGAGAGGGCTCAAGCTTATCCCGCGTGGGGTGATGGACCCCAGCCCTTATGTCCAGCGGGCGCTCGCTCGGGATGTGCCTGTGGCAGTCGGTACGGCTTTTTTGGATCGGTCAGCACCCGACCCACTGGCCGTCGCGTGGCTGGGTTTGGCTGGTGAGCGTGTGCAGGCTTTATCTGAGGAGGCCCCATCTGCGTGGTTAGCCTCGGCGATAACAGGCGATGTCCCGGCGCTCGGGTTGTTGCTTAAAGCTATTTCTGAAGGCGATGTGCCACCCGATCAAGCCTTTTTCGATGTGTTGACCCAGGTAAAGCTCGAAGGACTCGGTGCTGCGTTGATCGATGGGCTTGCCCTCGCAGAGCCGGACTTGGCTTTGAGCATGGCTGTTGCCGCGATGGCTCAAGCTCACCCGGATGCTGTGGAGATGGTCGCTGAAAGTTTGGCAAGGGCTGATGATCCATCGGCGCCATTTTGGGTGGTCGAATTTGTGGTCACCGCCGGGGTGGTCGGCGCGGATGACTGGCTCGAGATGCTTGTCTCCAATGCACCTGAGGCCTTGGCGCTTCATGCCAAGCTCGGACTTGTGGCGCTCGGCAAGGCCCCCACCGATATCGTCATCGCTGCGATGGCGTCATCTGATCGGGACACCCGTGCTTGGGCCGCGACCGTGTTGGCGCAGGCCCCGGTTGTACTGCCGTTGCCCCGCGATCACCTGTTGGCCTTGCAGGGGAGTGCTCGGTCTGAAGCACCCAGGGTAAAGCGGGCGGCGGTCCAAGCGCTTCTTCGTTTGGCCACCGTAAGCGATTTGCCAATTTCACAGGACAAACCGGGGCTTAAACCAGACCCCGTCTCCATCGCCATCGCAGCAAAATGCCTCGCGGTATCACCGGGCGGGGCTACAGATTGAGGGAATGTGGCCCCAAGAAAGCAGGCATGGGGTCGTCCAAGATTCACGCCTTAGCCCTTTGGAGCCTTTTGACAGGATGTCCCAGGGCTTTGTAGCCTTGCAGTCGATGTGTTGAAAGGGGGAGTGATGCAAGGACTGTTTGAGTTTCACGGGCGCTTGCAGCGTTCGGACAAGCGGCCGGCCAATCCCGGGACTTATGCGCTTCAGTTTCAACTTCATGGTCAGCCCAGAGTCAGCCAAAGAGACAAGCTTTATTGGGAAGAGGTGCTCGACAAAGTTGAGGTCGCGCCGGGCGGTTTTTTCCGGGTCGTGCTGGGCAAGCAGACAGCCGTCGAACCTGGGGTGTTTTCCCGCGGGGTGCGCTGGATGAGTGTGCGGGTGTTGCGGGCGGGTACACTCGACGAAGAGAGTGGATGCCGCGTGCCGGTCGTCGGGCAGTCGATGCGGTTGTATTCGGCAATCAGTAAGCTTGAAGCACGATTGTTGGGTGCCGATGAGCGTTTGAATAGCTTTGTGACGTCGGCACCAAAGGTTGAGCAGTTTCAGACCCGAGTCAACCGCATCTCAGAGGCAGTCGAGGGGTTGCGGTCGCGGCTTGGGTTTTTAGAGGGTGGTACCGAGCAAAAATCGATTATTCGCCGTGTCGAGGCCTTGACCAACCGCTTGGATGATGTCGACAGAGAGGACGGTCGCATCGACAAGCTCGAGCTTGAACTCGATGACCTCGTCGGACCAGACGGTGATGTGGTCGACTTGAATGAGCGCATGGATCGCGTCGAAGGTCACGCGCCAGAACTGATCGCCGCTTTGCGGGTACGAGAGCGCGACGCGCCTCAACAGGCACGCCTGCATGATTTGCGTGGCCAGATTGACGCTATCGGTGTGCAGCTGGCTGAAATGAAAGATGCCATCGTCGTGTTGACCGATGCGGGGTCAAAGAAAAAAGCTGGGGCCGATGCGAATACAGGGGCTTTGGCTGCGGTCAAGCGCACCGGAGATGCGATGACCGGGGGCTTGGTGATCAAGCGGGGAGGCCTGGAGGTGCTCAGCGGCGGTGTAGTTTGTCGCGGTGCCACAGTGACCACCTTGGAGGCGTCCAACCTTGTGCGCTCCCCAAAAATGCTCACAGATTCCTTTGAGTTGCGGGGGGACTTTACCGTTGATTCGGCGTCGCGCAGCCTCCAAGTGCGGGTGATTGAAGGCCGAAAAGCCTCGGCCCGCCGGGATGGTGCTTTGCATTTGAACAGTCGAGGTGGGGCAGAGGTCGTGGTGGGCAATGCCGCTGCCGCCAAAGGCCTTGCGGTCTTTGGAACGGTACGGTCGGATACCCTTGTCGCTCGGTCCGTTGGTGGTGTGGCGCAGTTGTTTCATGCCACGGGCAACCTTTCAGCGGGGGATGTGGTTCGCGTGAACGACACGGGCGACCGGGTTGCTCGGATACGGAAAAAAGGTGATCCGCGGGTGATGGGTGTCATCACCGACAATCCTGGCGTGCTGCTCGGTGGAGAGCCTCGGACCGGTTTTGTTGTCGTGTCGGTCACAGGCGTGGTCGATTGCCGGGTTGAGGCGACGGACCGCCCGATTCAGGCTGGGGATTTGTTGGTGGGCAGCGGCCTTGCCGGGCATGCGTGTGCGGTGGAATCTCCTGAGCGCAACGCCGTGCTCGGAAAAGCATTGGCGCCGCTAGCGAAAGGCAAAGGCGTGATCGCCGTATTGTTAGGTGGTGGGTAAATGAGCGCAGCACAGCCGGACTGGGCAGAGGGGCTCCGGCGGCGGTATTTGGCCGGTGAGGCCAGCATGTTTTTATTGCATGGAAACACCCGAGACCTATGTCGGCTGAGCGGCGATGAAGGCCAAGCGCGCTATCTGGGTTTGGTTCCATTTTTAGAAGCGATGTTCTCGCGGTCGAAAGACATCGTATTGACCTACAATATCTCTCAGGGGATCGGCTTTTCGGCGCCTGATATGGCGCGACGGTGTTTGGCGGTGGTCAATGCACGGCGGGCGATTGAGGGCCAGCCTGCACTCCATGGTTTTCCACGATCGCCTGTGGAGGTTTTGCCGCTTATCGCGGCCCTGGTGACCGATAGTCAGCAACGCATCGCTGTGGTGGTCGACTTTTTTGAGACCATCGTGCCGATGAGTGATTTGTCTTATATGTCCGAGGCGGACAAGGCGAACTTGGTTGCTATGCAACGTTTGTCGAGTGATCCAGGCTTGCTCGCCTCGGATAATCTCGTGGTCTTAATTTCAGAACATCTGGCCGATGTTCACCGGCGGGTGGTGAGCAGCGCGCAGCTTTCGACCTTGCGCATTCCACTGCCCTGTTTGGCCGAGCGCACAAGGTTTATTGGGGCGGAGGACGCCTGTGAAATAGAGACGGAGATGGGTGAAGATATGTTGGCCCAGATCACCGCTGGTCTGTCGCTAATCCAGGTTCGAGGGCTATTTCGACAAGCGCGTCAGTCCGGTGATCGATTTTTGTTTTCGACCGTCTCTCGGCGTAAAAAGGAGATCATCGAGCGAGAGTGCCATGGCTTGGTGGAGTTTGTAGATCCCGCTCACGACTTTAGCCACGTGGGGGGTCTCGAGGGGCTCAAGGTCGACCTGATGCGGGTCGCGACGGCCATTAGAGAGGGCAATGTCAACCGGGTGCCCATGGGCATTATGTTTGTGGGCCCGATGGGTACGGGCAAGACCTACGTCGCCGAGGCTTTCGCGGCTGAGAGTGGTTTGACCTGCTTGAAATTTAAGAATTTTCGCGAGCGTTGGGTGGGCTCTACGGAGGGGAATCTCGAGAAGATTCTCGATGTGGTGGATGGGCTTGGCCATGTCTTGCTCATTATCGATGAGGCCGACCGCTCGATGGGCTCAGGGTCCGATGGCGATGGTGGGACCACCAGCCGGGTGATCGCCCGCCTCAAGGAATTTATGAGCGATACCAGCCATCGGGGGCGGGTCGTGATGTTGATGATGACCAATCGCCCTGACAAGCTGGATGCGGACCTCAAGCGACCCGGCCGATTTGACCTGAAAATTCCATTTTTCTTTCCGCCTTGTGATGAGACCCGCGGGGCGATTTTGGCCGCGTCTGTGCGCAAAAATCGGATTGTGTTGGGGGATAATGTGGACTTGGCGCCCATCGCGACGGCGACGGAAGGCTACTCAAGCGCCGAGCTAGAACTGGTGGCTTTGGCGGCGTCTGCAGTGGCGTCGGATGCTGGCAGAACTGTGGTCACAGACGAGGATATGGCCGTCGCTGTGGCGGATGTGATCCCCAGCCGCGATACCCGGATGTTGGCCTATATGGAGTTGTTGGCGGTCTTTGAGTCTTCATCTCGCCGAATGCTACCCAGCCACTTTGCCAAGCTCGAGACCCATGAGGTTCAGGCCAAACTTGACGATCTCAGGGCACAGTTGGGGCGCCGTGTGAGCTGACACTGCCGGTATGCCGGCACTTGTTGGACACATTTTGAGGGCCTATCGATGGCCCATGACTTTGCTCGATGAAGCTTTTAATCTCGCCATGCCAGGCCAATGCTTGGTGTGTGGGTCTCCAGCCTTAACTTTTCGGTGGCGCGTGCTGTGCAGGCCGTGTGTTGCCGCTCTTCCGGACACGGTCATCCGTGTCCCAGGTCCAGCAAGCATTATCGAAACCTTCGCGCTCGGCCCTCATGATGGCAATTTGGGTGTGTTGGTGCGGGCGGCGAAATATGGCCGAAATATTGCGTTGATCGACCGTCTTGGTGCACATCTAGGCGCGGCATTATTGGGTCGGGTAGATGTTGATGCCATTGTCCCGGTGCCCATACCGAGGCGGCGTCGGTGGAAGCGGGGTTTCGACCAAGGAGAGCGTCTCGCACGGGGGGTTGCGGCGTCGACGGGGGTGGAGGTGATGTGTTTGATGCGGCGCCGCGGTGGCCAAACTCAGGTTGGAAAGACGTCTGCTGAGCGTCGAAAATTACCAGTTTGCGCCCTTTCTGTGCGACCAGGCCAGCTCCCTAACCGGGTGTTGTTGGTTGATGATGTTTGCACGACGGGATCGACGCTTCACGCGGCTGCGAGGGCGCTGCACAGGCGAGGAGTGGCCCATATATGGGCGCTTACCGTCAGCCATCAAGAGTCATAAAAAATCTTTACATTCGACCCAAAAATTTCTTTACTTGTGACGGTTGGGCAACAACAAAGGCTGTACAGGTGTTGGGTCTTGTAATGGCACGTTTTGTGCAGCATAAATGGTCGACACAATAGGGAGGCAATCAAATGCAAAACCAAACAATCACTCTCGGCGAGTTCATCGAAGCGTTTTACACAGAGTTGGTCAACGAGTACGGCGACGAAGGCTTGGCCGAAGTCATCGCGACGACCTTGGTCAACGAGATGATTCTCTCGGGGCTTCAGCCTGAATCGGCCATTGCTGCCGCGTAGTTTGGGCTTGCTTACCGCATTGGTGAGTATCAACCAGTGCATTCGCGGGGCCATGCGTTAGCATATTGACCTGTGGCGGTTCGTCGTTCGTGTGAACCCCAGTCTCCCCTCGCCCGAAAGCCCCATGACCACTGCTGTCTCCACGCATACTCCGCACCAGCTTAGGGCTTCGGTTTGGACCGCCGTGACCGTTCGTGTGGCATGGACGTTAATGATGGAGGGTATTCGCGTGCGTCCGGCCACACTCGCGGATGCCCGTGACCATGTTTTGATGAGCTTGGGCTTGGACACCGACGCGAACGAAGCCGAGTCGAGGGCGACGGCGCTCACGCTCGCCTATCTGGGGCGGGTCAGGGGGGAGCCAGTCCGGCGGATTGCCATCAACTCCACCGCTGATGTGCATGTCCATCTTGGGTGGCGAGGTGCGTTGGCACCTGTGCTCGACCCGGTCGCCGATACGGTCCTCAGGCTTCATTATGGCGACGGTATGAATATGGAGGCCGTGGAAAGCGCCGCGGCCATCGATGTTTACACCTTGATGGCCTCGACAGAGGGCCTCCGAAGTGTCGTGCGCGATATCGCCATCAAAGAGGGCTACCCCGCCGATACCTGGCCAGATTCACGGATTGACATGTTGATTTCCCGTGTGGCCAACCTTCCAGAGCCCCAGTGCCCGCCCCCGATGGACATTCTTTCAGAGCACAACCGGGTTCACGCCGATGGTTGCCCCCGTTGTTCCCGATGTGTTCGCATGATTCGAGGCGGTATTCTTGCAGTCTTTGACCTGCTGCCTTCCTCAGAGGGTGAGACCGGTAATCAGGTCGTGGTCGGAGCGGTGCTGCTTCATCCAGATGCCCGGCGCAGTCGCCGAAAAATAGAGCGCGCACTTGGGGCCACGGCCGTGAATGCAGGCCCCGATGTTTGGGTTTTGAGCAAAGACGAGCTCAGTGCTGCCGGACCGGCCTTGCGCGCCTTGGTGTCTGAAGGGGTCATCCCCCGGCACCATTTGAGGGGTGCTGTGGTGCGCGGTCGCGGTCGCTGGTCGGGTCAGGTGTTGCTCGGACCCACCGCCGTCGAGGCCATCGAGTCCGCACGTTCTCGCCCTTGGGCCGAGGTCGACACCTTGGGTGAGTTGCCACCGCCTCGGCCCAAGCCGCCGGGTGCGCTTCGCTGGTGGGTGGCTGCGGTCACTATTTTGGCCTTTGCTGTCGGGGTTGGTGTGAGCACCCTCTCCGAGCAACCGCCCTCCCACGATGTGCCGATAGAGGCATCTTTTGTGCAAGCTGAGGATGGGTGGGAGATTACCTTTGATGTGAGCGATTTGGCCGTGGTCGATATCGTCACGGTGGGCGAGGATGGGCCGCGTCTTTTACACGCCTCGGTTCGCGCCGAACTTGGCCAATGGGCCACATCTGGTGGCGATTATCGGGTGTACGTACCCGAAAAAACGGTGGCCTTGCTGGCCTCGGTCGATGGTGTCGAAGGTTTGGCGGCCTGGGTGAAACAGAGCCCGGTAAGCCCAACACCATGGGTCGCTTTAGACGCATGGCTTCGCGCCAACCATCCAACGGTGGCCTGGGTGGGTGCTCCTGAGATAAGCCCCGTAGAGATTGAGCTTGCACAGCCTGAAGCTCCAGCAGCTTCCAACCCGGAATAATCCTCATGCGCGTTACCCCCCTCGACATCATTCAAAAGCAGTTCGTCGCCAACCGTCGCGGCTATGAGCCCGAAGAGGTGCGTGGGTTTTTGGAAGAAATCCGTGAGACCATGGAGGATTTATTGAAGGAGAACCAGCGTCTACGTGAGCAAATCGCCCGTCACGAGGCCGAAATCGCAGAGCTTCGCAGTGAGGAGCACGAGGTCAAAGAGACGCTTCAGTTGGCGCGGCAGGTCAAAGAAGAGATGGGCCGCAACGCCAGACGCGAGAGCGATGTCGTGCTCGGCGAGGCCCGCCTTGAGGCTGAAAAAATCGTCATGGCTGCGGCAGATGAGCGCAAAGATATCCAAGTTGAACTGGTCGGCATGATGGCCCAGCGGGCTAAATTCCTAGGAGAACTTCGGGGTATTGTCGATACTCATACCCGGCTTTTGGACGATTTAGACGCCTCTGTTCCCGCCGCAAAATGAGTCGCCGTCGGGGTGTAGACCTGGGACCGAGGGTTGATCTTCATTGTCATTCCGTCGCCTCAGATGGCCTCATAGAGGCGACTGAACTGGCCAAAAGGGCTGCTTTGGCGGGTTTGTCGGCTTTGGCCATCACCGATCATGACTTACCGCCGGTATTGCCGGCTGGGCGCTTTGAACATGGTGAGCACAACTTGCGCCTTATCGCCGGTGTAGAGCTATCGACCATGCACGATGGGCGAGAGTTGCATTTGTTGGTGTATTTCCCGGAGCAAATGCCTGAGGCCTATGCCGAATGGTGTCGCGACCGGGCCCGGTGGAGGGCGAGCTGGTACGATGCTTGCGCCCAAGCCTTGGGGCTCGAAGGGGTGTGCGCCGATGACGATGCCCATGCTGGTCGTCGCACGCTCACCCGGCTGCATCTGGCCCGCACGATGGTGCGCGTCGGTAAAACACCGAGTTTGAGCAAGGCCTTCCAAGACCATATCGGCCACGACTCTGTGGTGATACCGCCCTTAAATATGGCCTTTTTAGACGCGCTCAGTGTTGCCAAAGATGCCGGTGGCTGGACATCATGGGCCCATCCGCCGCCGGTTTTGGCAGACCGGTTTGCGGCCGATTTCGCCAAAGCTGGCCTGGACGCCTTGGAGAGCCATCGCCCGAACAAATCGGGCCGAAACCGCTTGTCGACCTTGGCCCATCAAAATGGGATGGGCATCACCGGTGGCAGTGATTGGCACGGTTGGGAAAAACGAAAGATGGGCTCATTTAGGGTGGCCGCCCGCAGCCTTCATTTGACGGATAAGGCGCTCGGTCTGCTCAACTGAGGGCTTGCAGCCAACGGGCGACCCCCATAGGTTCCGGGTTCAACCCCATGGAGTGAACATGTCCGAGACTCAAGGTTTTTTCGCAGACTATCTTCCCAAAAAAATCGCAGACAAGCCGCATTTGGTCGACGATATGGCAGCGGTCATCGTTTTCGATATCGCTGGGGCCGGAAGCTGGACGGTAAACCTCAAAGAGGCGCCGGGTTCTGTTGCTGAGGGCTCGACCTCGGATTCCGATTGTGTGGTCACCTGCACCGAAGCCACTTTCGACAAAGTGCTGACCAACCCAAACTCCGCGATGATGTTGTTCGCTACGGGTAAGCTCAAAGTCTCCGATATGCAGATCGGTATGAAGCTCGGTAAAGTACTCGGCTAGCAAGCCCAGGCCGCCTGAGTCCCGCTTAGCGCTTGCGGCGGGCTATCCAGGTGGCCACTGCGCCGCCCACAGTGATGCCTGGGAGCACCAAAAGGCTCACCAGCCAGACCATCAGTCCTTGGGCACCGTTGAGGGTAAACAGCCCCCGCGCTGCAGGGTTTGCTCGAATGCTGACCTGATCGGTTTCGCCCACAAGCCAGGCGATGGCGTTGGGGAGCAGGTCAAAGTTGCTCCCCTGGTCGAGCAGTTCGTTTGAGCTGAAATCCGCGTCACCAAAGACCAGTACAATCCCGCCACTGTCTGCGACAGACACCGCAGCGAGGCCCATTTTACCCATCATGTCCTCGCCCAAATCGGGTTTGGGCGGGGTGGTGCCATCGATGCGGCTTTCGGCCCAGGCAAACTCGCTGGTGAGCATCAACTCGCCCACATCAAAGCCTTCGATGGGTGGCTGAAAGGCCTGTACGGTGCGCGCCACCCGCAGCAAGACCATACCGACAATCGGCGCCATGATCGGGTGGTCGGTCATTTGGTTTTGCCCGATAACCAATGTCGACGCATCCCCACCCATGACCGTGTAGTTGGGGTTGTTCTCCAACACCATGTTTTCACCCACATCGATGCCATATTGCGCCATGTGAATCGCCAGTCCATTGCTGTGCCCTGGCTCGAGCAAGACCAACATTCGGCCACCCGCGGCATTGAAGTTCACCAGGTGTTCGCGCTCCATGGCCAAAAAATCAACCCGTGGATCGGGTATCAGCAACAGGTCACAATCTGAGGGTACACCGCCTAAGCGCATTAAATTAACCCGCTTGAAAGTGTAATTTTGATGCTCAAGTTTGGTGACCATCGCAGAGATGGACGCTGGGTTTAGGTCGTCGTCAATATCGATTTCACCATGACCTTGTGTGGAACAAATGGTGTGTTCCACGTTGGACGTCAGACGAATCAGGGCATTGGTGAATGCCGCTTCGCTCAAGTCGGCCTCTAGGCGCTGGGTGGCATCTCCCATGGCCAAAATGACTGTGCCCATTTGGTTGTCGACGCTATTTTTGTCGGCTGCGATCGGGTGGATGCTGGGGTCGAATTCTTGGAGCTTTAAAAAGCGTGTGTGTGATTTTGTTCCGTCAATGAGGTCGGTGAAGGCCGATTTTTCGACCGAGTCACCACTAAAAAAGGCCCGAACTTCAACATCAGCCTCAAGGGCCTTGAGAACGCTCACGCTTTGGGGGGCCAAAGCAAAACGTTTAGCAGAGCTCAGATCGATGCGGGCATCATGTTGATTGGCGACCAGGTTCAGCCCGATGGCCAAGGCCAAGCCAAGGCCGACCATTCCCATCCCGCCACCGGCTTGGCGTGTGCTCCGCGCATTCAAAAACTGGGAAATTCTTGGATGGTCGACCACAACCCACCCGGCCACGGCCACCAAAGCGGCCAAGCCCATCACCAACCACTCGGTTTCAAGGTTGCCAGCCTCCATGCCGAGCGCGTAAATACCGAAGGCCGCCAGTCCAATCAACCCCAGGCCTCCCAGGGCCCAGACATGCTCTTTTAACGCCATCGATAGGCCTCTACCCGCTGGGTGGTCGCGAATAAAAAGAAGCTCACAAAGCTCAGAAAGTAGACTGCGTCGTTAAGGTGGAGCAGCCCTTTCATGAGTTGTTCGAGGTGGCTAAGCATCGACAAAGCCGCCAAAAAGTCGCCCAAACCTGGGCCTGCGATGGTGTCCGCCCACGACAGCACCCACAGCAGCAGCAACATGCCAAAACCGGTCACGAGGGCCACGATTTGGTTTTCTGTCATCGCCGAAGTCAGCATGCCTACGGATAAAAAACTGGCGGCCAGCAAAAAAATCGAGAGGTAGCTGCTGAGAAGCACCCCGGTGTCGGGGGTGGTGAGCCAGTACAACATCCCCATCAAGGGTACGGTGGTGGCCAACATGACCGAGACAAAGCCCATCACGCCCAAGAATTTTCCGAGCACGATTTGGCCTGAGGATATCGGAGAAGAGAGCAAAAGCTCGATGGAATGTTGTTTTCGGTCCTCAGCGAACAAACGCATCGACAGGGCTGGGCAGAGCATCAGCAAAATTACGGCGGTGTTGGCGAAAAATGGGAGGACCAGCCAGTCGTTAAGATTGATTTGCTCCGCAGCATAGGGATTGTATGCGGCCTTTGATGCTTGGATGGAAAACTCAGCCGTCATCATCGCAAAGAAAAAGCCCGTGATGATAGAAAACCCGGTCAAGCACAACCAGCCCACTGGGGTCGCGAAAAAGCCCTGAAGCTCGCGGCGGCCGATGGCTAAAACTGCCCTCATTGTGGGCCCGCTATCAGCCGCATGTAGATATCGTCGAGCCCTTCGACTGGGTCCATGCTGAGCAGCCCGTGGGCCGCAGCAACCTGGGCCACCGCTGCGCGCACATCGGTCTGGGTTTCCAAAATCATCACCCCTCCATCTTCTACGCTCACCCCGTCCACGCCTGGAATTGCCGCCAAATTTTGGGTGAGCTCAGCAGAGATGGTGCGCACCACGATTCGCAAGCCAGGCGCACGCAGGTTTTGGATGGAATCGCTCGCGACAATTTCACCGCCACGAATCACGATCACCCGGTCGCAGACAGCCTCGACTTCGGACAAAATGTGGGTGGATAGAATGACGGTTCGTTTTCGGTCGCGGGCCAAACTTAGCAGCAACTCACCAAACTCTCGGC
>DBIS01000207.1:0-810 GCA_002296975.1 Deltaproteobacteria bacterium UBA796
GGCCTTGGCGGTTTTAGGGTCGACGTGAATGGGGTTGTCGTCCAAACTCGCCTTGGCGTACCGATAGGATTGATCATCATCGACCCGAAACTGAATCTCGAAATCAGGGCTTGGTGCTTCGGGTGGGGGTGGTTTGGGGGCAGCCTTCTTGGCCTCGCCAGGGGCGGCCTTTTTCTTGTCGCCGCGGATAAAATATGAGGTTGTGGCCTCTACCGCGATGATGCCATTGACAAAGCCGTAGATCTTGGAGGTCACGAGCTTGCCGCTGGATTTCTCGGTCACCGAGATCAGCTCCCCGCGGACCTGTATGAGGTCCCACGCTTTGATGGGATGGTGGAAGATGGCATCGTGTTCACCGTGAACCAATCGGAGCAAATTAATGTCTAACTCAGGGTCGGTGGCGATTTGAAACATGCAGTCTTTGAACATGCGGGTGTGGAGCATGTGCGGAGCGATGCCACCAGCACCTTCGTAGGCTGAGGAGTTGTCGTTGGTGGCAGAGGCGTACTGGGCGATATGCTCTGGGCTGACCAAAAAGTGTCCACCGTCGTATCGTTTGCCGATCGGCCATGTTTTGGGGCCAGAATTTTCGGGCTCAGCGGCTTTTTCATTGGTGGCTTCAATCAGTCCGGCCGCCTTGGCGATTTTCTTGAAATCGAAGGCCATGCCCATCTTCATGAGGTCGCCGAAATCATCTGCGGTGGCCTTGCCAGACATAAACACTTTTTGAGGGTCAATCTCGCCCTTAAACATCGCCAGCAGGACATCTTCTGGAATCTTTATGGTGGAGGTTGGTGTGCCGTTGAGGCC
>DBIS01000207.1:1155-1278 GCA_002296975.1 Deltaproteobacteria bacterium UBA796
TCTTGTGTACTGCAGACGCCATCGTTAATCGTGAGGGTTTGGGGTGTTCCGCCCTTGATGACCCAATGCATGATGCCTTTCCACGCGGGTGCTGCGTCGGGCTTGAAGCCAGCGGGGAAGTGG
>DBIS01000207.1:1599-21260 GCA_002296975.1 Deltaproteobacteria bacterium UBA796
CCAGCGGGGAAGTGGCTGAAGACCTTCGTTACCAAGTCCTCGCTGTCGCCTGCTGCTGCGAGGGACTTTGCCACGGCGCCAAAGTCGAATGCCATGGCCATTTTCATGAGGTCACCCATGTTGTCGGCGGTGGCCTTGCCGGTCATGAAGACTTTTTGGGCGTCCATTTCACCGGTCAACAGGGCGATGAGCACATCGGCTGGGATTTTGACCGTGCAGCTCGGGGTGCCCTCAAGACCAGGCTTGACGGTGACCGCATCGTTTTCGATGATGATCGTTTGGTTCGCACCACCCTTGACCGACCACTGGATGTTGGCGGTCCAGCCTGGGGCTGCAGTGGCTTTGAAGCCAGCGGGGAAGTGGCTGAAGGCAGCGGTGATTTGGTCTGCACCAGCAGATGCGGGAGCAGGCTCATCAAAGGCCATGATGTCGTTCAAGCGCTCGGCGATCTCGGTGGGCGTCCACAGGCCTGAACCTTCTTTGTCGACGCCGTCATTGGTTTGGACCTCGTAAACATGCAGTCGCTGACCTTGAACGCCAAACACTTTTCCGGTGACGCCCTTGGACAGCTCAGAGGCCAAAAAGAGCACGATGGGGCTGATTTGAGCCGCGGTCCAGTCGTCATCGACCATATCGATGTCGTCGGTCATGCGGGTTTTAGCGATGGGGGCGATGGCGTTGGCTGAGACGCCCGCTTTACGAAGCTCCATAGACAGCACTCGGGTCAGGCCGTAAATGCCCGCTTTGGCTGCGGCATAGTTGGATTGGCCAAAGTTGCCGATCATGCCGGAGTAGCTTGTGGTGTTGATGATCGCGGCATGGCCGTGTTTGGCGGCGGTCTCGGTCAGGGCGGCCAGGGCAGACTTGCAAACGTTTTTGGTGCCGTTGAGGTGCACATCGAGGACGGCGTTCCATTGAGCGTCTTCCATCTTTTTGAATGTGACATCTCGCAGGATGCCCGCGTTGTTAACGATGGCGTCCAGGCGGCCCCATTTGGCCATGGCTGCAGCCACCATTCGGTCGGTGCCTGTAGCGTCGGTCACAGAGTCAAAGTTGGCGATGGCGTCGCCACCGTTGGCCTTAATTTCAGCGACAACCTTGGCGGCTGCTGCGTCGTCATTGCCTTCTCCGTGCCGTGATCCACCCAAGTCGTTGACGACGATGAGGGCGCCCTCAGCGGCGGCGGAGAGTGCGTGGCAGCGACCGATGCCATTTCCAGCACCAGTGATTAAAATGACACGTCCGTCGAGTAGTCCCATAGGTTCCTCCATCAGGTTTGGTCCCGAACCTATGGCGGTGCCCGAGGGTCGGCCAGTATAAGATGAATGCCCATTCAGTGCGGAATTGTCCAGCCGGTCGACCGTCGTTCCGATTAGGGAGAACCAAGTGCCTAAACTTGAGGTAATTCGTGCGGATATGCATCTTGACCCGTGGGGATCTGTTTCCCACAGACCACGGCGCTGCGGTGAAAATCGTGCGCACGGCCGAGGCCCTCTCCATCGCGGGCGAACCGTGCTGCGTCGTCACCGACGACCCCGCGGTGTATCTACGTTTCGTCGACGGTGTGTGTCAACGTGTGGCCTACCCACCCAAGGTGCGCGCAGCTCAAGAGTGGCCGTTGGTGCGTCGGGGTGGGCGCTTTGCTGAGGGCTTGTTGGGAAGGCTGGGCTATCCTGCCGAGGAGTATTTTTTGTACCGGCCCATGTTCGATGTGGCCTGGTGGATGCGGGCGATAGCGGTGGGTGAGCTTGAGGGCATCACGGTGTTTCAGGCCGAGTTTCCAGGGTATGGCGTACCGGCCTGGGTGGCCTCGCGTTTTTGTGATGGGGCGACCAGCAGCGTGGTGCAACACAATGTGGAGTGGGAGCGACTGGGTGACTTTGGTCACGATGTGTCCAAGATTCGCGCCATCGAACAGTTTGTGTTGGGGCGTGTCGATGATGTGATTGCGGTCAGCGTCGACGATAAAGCGCGGATGGTCAACGCAGGCACCGAACAGGGCAAGATAACGGTGATTCCACATGGGGTGGACTTGGCCCGCTTTGGGTCTGCGGTGGGAGCGGATATTCGGTCCGTCCACGGGATTGCGGCGACAGCCCCGCTGCTTTTCTTTCACGGCACGCTTCATTATTGGCCGAACACTCAGGCTGTTCGTTTTATTGTCGAAAAGTTGCTTCCGGTATTGTTGGCCTCAAAACCGGATTTACGCATTATTATTGCGGGCCAAAACCCGCCTAAATACTATGAGCATCCTGCTGTGGTCACGCCGGGGTCTGTGGACCGACTCGAAGACTACATCGCTGCAGCTGACGTGTGTGTGTGCCCGGTTTTTGCCGGGGGCGGGACACGGATGAAGCTTCTCGAATATATGGCGGCGGGTGCGGCGGTGGTGTCGAGCACAAAAGGGGCGGAAGGAATCCAGTACCGGCCGGGCGTCGAGCTGGAGATTGCAGACGACGCCCAAGCGATGGCGCACCTGATTTCCGCGCTTATCGACGACCCATCTCGCCGTGCAAGCTTGGGTCGGGCAGCCCGAAATTTCGCCAGGGCATACGATTGGTCGGCGGTGGCTGAGGCGAGCTTAAAAATGTACGGTGGCGATGGTCGGGGCGAGGACTGGAACCCGCGGTTTAGCGCGGCACAACGACCGATTGTCGATGCACACTTGCCCGCCGACCGGGTGATGGCCAAGCCGCTCACCATGTTGCTGTTGATCAATCGGGGCTGCAATTTGCGGTGCTCTTTTTGTGATTTATGGGCGGATCCAGAGCATATGGACGTTCCAGGGCGTTTGATTCCGTTGCTCGATCAGGCGGTGGCCATCGGCACCAAGACCTTGGTGATCACAGGTGGCGAGCCCTTTATGCACCCTGATCTCTTTGTGGCTGTCGCCGCGGCGAAGGCCCGCGGGATGAGCGTCAACATCACCACCAATGGCACCTTGATCGATAAGCGTTTCGATGAGTTGGTCGCCAGCGGGGTCGATTCACTTAGTTTTTCCATCGACGGCTTGGGGCCGACACACGATGAACTGCGCGGTCAAATCGGTGCGTTCAAGCGGACGATGAAGGGTTTAAAGCGCGTTCGTCAAACTTTGCCGGAGATGGCCGTATCCATCTATTGTGTGGTCACGGCCAAGAATGTAGGCGAGCTTACCGATGTGTTTGCCCTCGCTCAATCCCATGGGGCTCAGTTCGACTTTTGGCCCGTCAACGATGCGCCGGATTTGTACTTAAAGACGCCGAAAGATCGGGCAACCTGGGCGAGTGCTGTCGCTGAAATCGCACAACAAGACCTCTCCGTTGCCGCTCGGGCTGAATATTATGGGCTGGCCACCGATTACCATGCCGGCGGCTTGGGCACGGTCAGATGCTTGGGGCTCGTCGAACAATATGGGGTCACCTACCAAGGTGATTTGATTCCTTGCTGTGTTTGGGGCAAGCCAGAGCTTGTGGTTGGAAATGTTTTCGAGCAGCCTTTGTCGGAGTTGTGGGCCTCAAACACCGCGTGCTCAGTGCGCACGGATTTGTTTCGGGACGGGTGTGCTGTGGGTTGCTACAACCACTCGCTCTACGAATTCGAGCTCGGTACTGGCATGTCTTTTCAGTTGCCCGAGTTATCCGCGACATAGAGATTGTTGGAGTCATCATGAAATGGATTGAAGCTGATTTTAAGGGCCGAAAGGTGTGGGCTGCGGTGCATGATGCGGGCAATCTGGTGGTCGAAGGCGGGCGAATACCGATTCGATATTCAGACAAGCCAGGTGCGAAGGTCTATCGGGCTGGGGAGTCGAATATTGTCCGAAAAAACGGTGAGGCTGTCGATTTAGACGACGGGGTCAAAGCCGAGGCGGGCAAGAGCAAGAAGGCCGGAAAATCAAAAGGTTCAGGATTTGGTTGAGCAGGGACGCGCACGGCGGCTCAAGCGGATGCGGCACGGGCATCTGCCAAGCGCCTGATCGAAAGCTTCGCTCCAAGCGCGGCGGTCTGTTTTACGGATGGCGCATGCAAAGGAAACCCTGGCCCGGCAGGCGCGGGTGCTGTGGTCAAACTTCCGGATGGCACGGTCCACGAAGCGTCCCTGGCTTTGGGTTTGGGTACCAATAATGTGGGCGAGCTGTCAGCGATCGGCCTGGCGGTTGATTTGCTGGATAAGGCTGGCTTTCCGCCGACCGACCGGGCAGAGATTTGCACCGACTCCAAATACACTTTTGGCATGCTGGAATTGGGCTGGAAGGTCAAATCCAATATCGAGCTTGTGATGGGGCTGCGGGCCAAGCTCGAGGGCAGAAATGTACGTCTTCATTGGGTCGCCGGCCACGTTGGGCTGGTCGAAAATGAACGTGCGGACACCTTGGCGAATGCGGGGGTGACCGCGAGTATTGCCAAGGGCGCTTAATCGCCGAAAAGGGCGCTTAAGTCGGCGAGAACCTCGGTTGGATGTGCGCCGACATCGCTGGCTTGATCGGTGCCGTATCGCAGAATTTGCTCGCCCGATTCGTTGAGGACCACGGTCATCCGGTCGGGGAATAAGGTGCTCGATGATGAAGCTGCGCCATAATATATGGCCAGACTTTTGTTGGTGTCTTGCCACAGTTCAAAGAGAAAATCTTGGTCGTTTGCCCATGCGTCGAGGGCGCTGGCATCATTAAAGCTGACCCCAACGATGTTTACGCCCAAAGCATCAAATTCATCTTGGTGGTCGCGGTACCCGCAACCCTCAATCGTTCAACCAGGGCTGCCTGCGAAAGGGTAAAACCAGACCACGGTGGGTTGGCCCAAAAAGTGCTCTGGGCCTCGGGCCTGCCCGTCTCGATTGGTCGCCTCAAAGCCCAGCACAGCCGCCAAAGGTGGGTCGATCCATTCGCCGTTGAGTTCGGGAGGTGCGCCGCTGGAGTCATCATCGCCAGGATCACCATCGCCAGGGTCAAAGGTGTCGTCGGTGTCTGCTTGGTCCGCGGTACCGCTTGGCGCTGGTCCGATTTCTGAGTCGGCCGGTTGGTCTTTGGGGCCACAGCCAATAAGCGTGCTGAGTAAGAGTAATTTCATGTCTTAGTCCTAACGGCTAAAGCACAGGCAGTACACCAAGCTGAGGCGTCCATGAGCGAAGATTCACAACTCCCTCTCGACCTCAATCCTGCCCCTTATCGGGAGCTCACCGTGGCCGCGGTGTTGTTTGGGGTCGCGATCGGCGCGGTGATGACCGCTGCTTTCACCTATGTGGCGCTCAAGCTTGGGTTTACGCTCAGTGGCTCCACTGTCGCGGCGATTCTCGGCTTCGCCGTGCTGCGGGGGGCGCTTAAAAAGGGCTCGATCGTCGAGAATAATATCAACCAAACCGTGGCGAGTGGGGTCAACACTGCCAGTGCCGGGGTCGCCTTTACATTGCCGGCGCTGTACATCTTGGGCGAGGACTTCTCGGTGCTTTCGGTGATGCTCGCGGCCACTGCGGGCTCATTTTTGGGCATGGTTGTAATTATCCCGCTCAGAAAGCAAATGATCGAGTTTGAACGCCTAAGATTCCCCAGCGGTATCGCCGTCGCAAGCTTGCTAAAATCCCCCGGCGCTGGGGCTGCACAGGCCAAGTTGCTGCTGGGCGGCTTCGGGGTCAGCGCTTTGATTCACCTGGCCATGGGGGTAGGTGTCTTGCCCGAGGAACTCAACTTCGGTGCTTGGATGGGCCTACCGTCGTGGGTGTCTTTGTCTGTGGCGGTCTCCTTCGCGAGTTTGGGCGCTGGCTTGTTGAGTGGCCGAGGTGGGCTGCCCTTTGTGTTTGGCGGCATGTTGGCCTGGTGGCTGATTGCGCCGGTCGCGGTGCTGAGTGGTCTGGTCCCTGCTGCAACGGAGATTCGCGGTGTGCTGGCGGGTGGGGCCTACGACGATTGGGTCACCTGGGAGGTGTTGTACGGCCAAATGTTGCGGCCCTTGGGCATCGGGGTCTTGATTGGGGGCGCGCTGAGTGGCGTGGTGGCCAGTTTTCCGGCTTTAAAGAGCGCAGTCACAAGCTTGGCGAACGCGTCGAAAACGGGCGGTGGTGGGTCAGATGAGCTGCCTGTATCTGTGTTGACTGTGGGTGTGGTCGTCTCCTTTTTGGTGCTTTTTGGTTCGGCGATTTTGGCCGACCCAAGCTTGGGGCTTGGCCGTCAGCTGTTGATTGCGGTGGTTGGAACGGTGTGGTTGGCCCTCGCTGGGATGATCGTCGCCCAGGCGAGTGGTATGACCGACATTTCACCGATGTCCGGGATGTCCCTTATCGGCGTCACGTTGATGTTCTTTTTGTCTGGTGGAAACGTGGTGCCCGCCATCATTTTGGGCGTCGCGGTGTGCATCGGGATCGGCCAATGTGCTGACATGATGGGTGACCTCAAAAGCGGTCATCTCATCGGCGCCAAGCCAGCCAAGCAACAGCTCGCACAACTGATGGTGTGCTGGGTGGGCGTGCCGGTCGCGGTGGGCACAATCATTTTACTTTGGGGCGATGGTGGTGGTTTCGGCCCCGGAAACGCTGAGCTGTCTGCGCCTCAGGGCACCGCCCTCGCAGCGATTATGGAGAGCTTGGTGGCCGGTGCCGCACCTTTGGACAAATACGCAGCAGGGGGTGCCATCGGGTTGGCGCTTGGCTTGCATCCGGTGGGTGGTTTGGGTGTGTTGATTGGTCTTGCGATGTACCTGCCCTTCAATATCACCGTGACCTACGGCATTGGCTGTGCGGCGAACCTGTGGTTTGTTCGCACCAAAGGCGAGCGGTGGATTGGCGATACGATCGTGCCGGTGGCGGCGGGATTCATCATAGGAGAGGCGCTCACCAGCTTAGGTGTGGTGCTTTTTCAGTTGGCAACGGGCTGAGGACGGCATCATGAAGAACACGATTTCACTGCTTTTGATCACCGTTGGCATCTGTTTGACTGCCGGCTTTGGTGCGACCTTGAGTCCAGACTTTAGAGCCGCCACCATCATAGAGGCTGAAGCCACATTTTCAGACCATAGAGTAGCGCGTCGGCAATCCGAACTCTGTGAGGTGCAGGAGGCCTTAAAATTGCCCAGCGCCGATGGTTGTGGAGACTCACATCAACTCAGAGATTGGGGCGGGTTGACCAAGATAGCGCTGCGTCAGGCGCAAATATTGGCCTTGGCAGAAGACAAGCGGGTTTTGATTTCTGAGGTGGCTCAGGCGCGAATCATGCTGGGCTTGGCGCTCAAAAGGAGCCAAGCCCGGTGGACGGCACACGAGGCGATGGGCACACAAGGGCCTGGGGCGCGTTTGGACGGTTGGTTGAGTGTGGGTGGTTTTGGTTTTGGCTTTGGCTTGTTGATTTTGGCACTCGGCGGTTGGCTCGCCAGAAAGTCTGCTGCGCAAACAGTGGTGTCCGATGACGAGGAAGCCCCGGTGGATTTTGGCGAAATGCTGTCCGAAGTGTGTGGGGCGGTGGCCCAGCTTCACGACGATATGGTGTCCACCCAGACTCCAAATGTGGGCGATCTTGAAGTGTTTAAGGCCCGTCTTGAAGACATTCAAAAGGAAGCCCTCGCGCGTCTGTGCGCATCGGGTCCTCGGGTTGCCGCTCGCCATGGTTTGGCGGGTATGGCCGCAGTATTTTCTCCTTTGAGTTCAGGCGAGCGCCGGCTCAACCGGGCCTGGGCCGCGATGGTGGACCGCCATTGGCCAGAGGCGGTGTCTAGCGTGTTGGGTGCCAGTTCAGACCTAAAGGCCACAGTCACGGCCTTGGCTTTGCTGGCTAAGGTTTGAGTCTGCTCACAGGGCGTTGATCCAGCTGCGAACCTGGCCAACGCGATATCCGCTGAGATGCACATCGGGTGGCATCGCGTCGCCCTGTATATCCGGCGCCCCCTCCATTTTTCGGATGAGGTAGCTGCGGCCGGCATCCCCTGGGCGAATCAGCTTTTCGCCTGCCAGGATTATCGACTCCACTTCGAGCCACTCGGTCTCGGTCTGGGCATCGTGAACGCGTAAATATCCTGCACCTGAGCCGTGGCAGGCGTCCGAGCCACAGTTTGGCACCAACACCTCGGTGAGGACCTCATCAAAGCTGAGGGGCGGGCCCGAGTAGGTGTCGGCGTCTTCTGGGTCGCCGGTGTGGGCAGTCTCGGCCTTGGTCGAGCAGGCGCCAAGGGCGAGGGCGAGCGTGAGGAGTCGGTACACTGCGGGTCCGTGAGTCAAAGGTTGTTGAGCGAGGAGGGGGCGTGTGAGTACGCGGGGTTCTAGTATACGCTCAAGATTGTCCGCCTAGCCGCCAGCGCCCGATATTGACCACGAACTCGCCAATCGTGGCCAGGTTCACTTTGCTTTGTCCCCGTGTTCTGGGGCGCATGGTGACTGGGTGGTCGACGATGTTCAGGCCCAAGCGCTCTGCTTTCAAGATCAATTCAGCATCTAAAAACCAATCCTGACGCCGAGGGGCGATGGCCTGAAAGGCGGCCCACGACATGAGTTTAGGGCAGCCGTTGACGTCCGGGGTGTTCACCCCAAGCAGCTTCATGGTGGCGGCGTAGCTGGTGGAGATGACTTGGCGCTTGATTCCGTCTAGGCGTCGGGTGCGCACGGCCTTGGCGACGTCTGCCCCAGCGCAGATGGCCTCAAATAGTGGGGGCAATGCTGTCGCGCTGACTTGCCCGTCACCCCAGCACCATCCGATCACATCGGGCGGCGGGCCTTGTTCGAGTTTGGCCAGTCCGGCACATATGCCGCCGCCGTATCCAGCGTTTTCTCGGAGGTGGACTGTTTCGATGATTCCCGGTGTGCGCAATGCCTCGATGCGATCGCCGGTGGCATCGTCGCTCCCGTTATTGACCAACACGATGTGGGCGTCGATGCCAGCGTTGTCGAGTACGGCGTGGATCGACACGACCACCTCAGTGACACCATCGGCCTCGTTGAACAGGGGTATGGACAGACCTAGCTTCATGGCTGGTCGGCGAGGCTGGCGCGAAGATTCTCGATGGTCGCCCAGCGGGTACGAACGCAGTCGGGGAAGGGGGTTTCCGTTCGCAAAAATTCGCTCAACCAAGCGCGGGTGGTGGGGTCGGATGGATAGCCGGAGCCCACAGGTCCGAGCGCTGCGATCGCCGCATCTCGGTGGACCTTGGCGAAGATGCTCGCTGCGCCGCAGATGGGGTAGTTTCCGTCTGCTTTCGGTTCGATGGTAAAGCTCGGTATGGTTGCGCCGGCGGCCTTCAGTCGGGCGATGAGCCGGACTTCGAAGGCCGGGATTCCCCGAGGGTTGCAGGGGGCATCGATGATCACGTGGTCGGGCTTGGCCTCGATGATGATCGCGGCGAAGGCGGCCTCTTCGAGGGTGTTGATGTTATTGGCGTCGATCTCGACAGCGCTCAGGGACCTCAAAAAGGCTTGGCCGAGCGGGCGTAGGGCCTCGCGGATGGCGACTCGCTTTTTGTGGGTCAAGCGTTTGGAGTCGTCTGCACCGGCAGACCTTAAGGTGTGGGTGTCCTCGTCGCGGGCCAAAAACCCACCGACCACCAAGGGGCCAAGCACGCAGCCGCGTCCTGCTTCATCAAGTCCAAGTGTCTTCATGTTCTCGGTGTAGCAAGACTTGGCCCACCCATCAAAAACACAGATGAACTCGGCGCCAAGCACTGCGCCAAGAGGCTTGATCGGATAGGGTTTCCCCTCTCATCCGGGGCTCATGCTCGGGTGTTCGCGGGTGTCGGCGTTTGTCGTCGGTTTTCGCTTCATCGCCGACATGGGCAAAGCAGATTTTGGAGGGTCCACATGGGCATCCACACAATTCGTAAGGGTCTAGACCTCCCCATAAAAGGGGCACCCGAGCAGCGCGTTTATGATGGATCAGCGGTTGGGCGTGTTGCCCTGATGGCTGCTGATTATCCGTACATGAAGCCCAAAATGCTCGTGAGCGAGGGAGACACGGTCAAAATCGGCCAACCGCTCTTTGAGGATCGAAAAGCCAAGGCAGTTCGCTTCACCGCTCCCGCAGCGGGCACCGTTATTGGGGTAAACCGGGGAGCCAGGCGTGTCTTGCTGTCTGTGGTTATCGCCGTCGACGAGACCGGTACCGCGGCCGATCATCACAGCTTTGAGTCTTTTAAGGCCGACGCTGATCACGATGGCGAATCGGTCCGTGCTTTGCTTTTTGAATCCGGCCTGTGGACATCGTTTCGCGCCCGGCCCCACGATCGCGTACCGTCTTCCGACGAAGATTGCGTCAGTATATTTGTGACCGCCATCGACACCCGGCCATTGTGCGGTGACCCAGTGTTGTCCTTGGCCGGTAAAGAGGAAGACTTCAGCCTAGGCTTGAAGCTCATCGGCCATCTCACTGACGGGCCTGTCCATCTGTGCCAAAAGCCAGGCGCCGCCATCAAGATCGGCGATGCGCCAAAGGTCGAGGTCTCGGAGTTCGAGGGCAAACACCCTGCCGGCTTGGTCGGTACGCATATTCACGCTATCGATCCGGTCAGTCGCACCAAGACCGTGTGGCATATCGGCGCTCAAGATGTCGCAGCGATCGGGTATTTGTTTCGCACCGGCACCTTGGATGTGAGTCGGGTGATCGCCCTCGGTGGCCCGTTGCTTAAAAAGCCCCGTCTGCTCAAGACCCGAATTGGGGCTTGCACTGGCGTGCTAACAAAAGATGAAATCAACGACGGTGAAGCACGGATAATCTCCGGCTCTGTTTTGGCGGGTCGGGCTGCGATGTCCGAAACCGACGGCTTTGTGGGTCGGTATCACAACCAGATTAGTGTGGTCGGTGAGTACCGGGAGCGAGAGTTTTTGGGCTGGCTTCGTCCAGGTGGCAATATTTTCTCGACCACCCGCGCCTTTTTGAGTGGATTTATGCCCTCAAAAAGCTTTGATTTTACCACCAATACCAACGGTTCTCATCGCGCAATGGTTCCGATTGGCGTGTTTGAGCGGGTGATGCCCCTCGACATCATGCCCACCTTTTTGCTTCGCTCTCTCGTGGTGGACGACCTCGAGAAGGCCGAGGCGTTGGGTGCGCTCGAATTGACCGAAGAGGACTTGTCCTTGTGTTCATTTGTGAGCCCAGGCAAAGAAGATTTTGGTGTGGCACTTCGCCGCAACCTCACTGATATTTGGAAGGAAGGCTGATGAAAGCGCTCCGGAAATTGCTCGACAGTCAGGCCTATCTCTTTGAGAAGGGCGGCAAGTTCGAAAAGTTTGAGGCCCTGTACGAGGCACCCGACACCCTGTTGTACACCCCGGGTCATGTCACCAAGGGCGCCGTGCATGTTCGTGATGGGCTTGACCTTAAGCGCATGATGATCATGGTCGTTGTGGCTTTGGTGCCCTGTCTGTTGATGGCTGTATACAACACGGGTTTTCAGGCCAATCTCGCCATATCCCAGGGTGCGAAACCCCTCGACGCATGGCAGATGGACCTGTTGTTGATGCTGATGGGGGGCGAGGGCGCTGCCTTCAACCCGAGCAGCGTTTACGCAAATCTCATGCACGGTGCTGTTTGGTTTGTGCCGATTTTTGCAGTCACCGGCATGGTCGGCGGCAACATCGAAATGATCTTTGCTGTCGTTCGCAAGCATGAGGTCAACGAGGGTTTTCTCGTCACCATGTTCTTGTTTCCGCTCATCCTCCCCCCCACCATTCCTTTGTGGCAGGTGGCTGTGGGTATCGCTTTTGCGGTCGTGTTGGCCAAAGAGGCCTTTGGCGGCACGGGCATGAACGTGCTCAACGTCGCCTTGATGGGCCGGGCATTTCTGTTCTTCGCTTACCCAGCCGACATCTCAGGCGACCAGCCTTGGTACGCGGTCGACGGTTTGGCCTCTGGAATCGGTAGCATTGACGGCCTCTCTGGTGCCACCTACTTGGCCGGCGCTGCCTCTGGGGCCATCGACTGGGCTTCACCGGCGATGGCTGCGGGCGGTACGGATTGGCTCGATGCTTTTTACGGATTTATCCCCGGCTCGATGGGTGAAACCTCCGCGCTTGCTTGTTTAATCGGGGCTGCGATCTTGATCGGAACCGGTATCGGCTCTTGGCGCACCATGTTCGGTGTGACCCTCGGCACCGTGGCGATGGTTCTCTTGCTCAACGGGGTTGGTTCAGAGACCAACCCAGCCTTCGCGATGCCGGTCTGGTGGCATATGGTCGTTGGCGGTTGGGCCTTCGGGATGGTCTTCATGGCCACAGACCCAGTGACCTCGGCCTTCACCGCCAAAGGCAAGGTGATTTATGGCTTTGGCATCGGTGTGATGGTGGTCTTGGTTCGGGTGATAAACCCTGCCTACCCAGAGGGCATGATGCTGGCGATTTTGTTCATGAATATGTTCGCGCCATTCATCGATCACTTCTTCGTTCAGGCCAATATCAAGCGGAGGGTCGCACGAAATGCGTAGTACCAAATACATTATCGGATTCGCTGCGCTGGTTTGTTTGGTGTGTTCTGTGGTGGTCGCGGGTTCAGCGGTCACGCTCAAGGAACGCCAAACCATCAACAAGCAGCTCGACCAAAAGAAGAAGGTGCTCGGTGTTGTGGGGCTTTACACCTCAGGTGAGGAGATCACCCCCGAAGAGATCAACAAGCGTTTTGCTGAGAACATCGAGGCCAAATTGGTCGATTTGGAGAGTGGAACATATGTCGAGGTATCGGCAGAAGAACTCGCCAACTTCGATCAACGCAAGGCCCGCCAAGACCCTGCGCGAAGCAAGTCAGTAGCTTCCAATCCTGCTCAGGTTGCCCGGGTGCCCAATCGTGTATTGGTCTACTTGGGTCTCAAGCATGGAAAAGTCGACAAGTTGGTGCTCCCCATCGAGGGGAAAGGCTTGTGGTCAACGCTCTACGGCTTCATCGCCCTCGAGTCTGACACCAACACCATCGCCGGCCTGACATTTTACGAGCACGGCGAAACACCGGGGCTCGGCGGCGAGATAGAAAACCCCGCCTGGCTGGCTTTGTGGCCAGGGCGCAAGGCTTTCGAGAAGACGAGTTCAGCCTGGAATCCGAAAATCAGCGTCAAGAAAGGCGTGGCGGGATCGGTCGCTGAAGATCCGTTCAATGTGGATGGGCTTTCCGGGGCGACCATCACAAGTCGCGGTGTGAGCTACTTACTCCAGTTTTGGCTCGAGGAGGATCGCTTTGGCGCCTACCTCGGCAACTTTCGCAACAACACCCTCAAGGGAGGGCAGGGCTGATGGCCACAAATAAAGAAATCGTCCTCGACCCGCTGCTGAGCAACAATCCCATCGCAGTGCAGGTGCTGGGCATTTGTTCCGCGCTTGCCGTCACGACCAAACTCGAGACGTCCATCGTGATGTCTTTGGCGGTCACGGTGGTGTTGATGGGCTCAAACTTCATCATCGCGAGCATACGCAAGTTCATTCCGCCGTCGATTCGCATCATCGTGCAGTTGACCATCATTGCCTCATTGGTGATTGTGACCGACCAAATCCTCAAGGCTTTTGTTTACGACATCTCCAAACAGTTGTCCGTATTTGTCGGCTTGATCATCACCAACTGCATCGTGATGGGTCGTGCAGAGGCCTTCGCCATGCAGAATACGGGGAAGGCCGCTGTGGCCGACGCTCTCGGCAATGGTTTTGGTTACTCGATCGTGCTCTTGCTGGTCGGTTTTTTCCGGGAGCTTTTGGGCTCTGGAAAGTTGCTTGGCTTCTCGGTGTTCCCATTGGTCAGCGAGGGCGGTTGGTATCAGCCAAACGGCCTGATGGTGCTGGCGCCGGGTGCATTTTTCCTCATCGGTATCTTCATCTGGGTCCTGCGCTGGCGAAAGCCAGAGCTGGTCACCGCGGACTAAGGGGGCGGACGTGGAAGAACTTCTCAGTCTGTTTGTAAAAGCCGTTTTTGTCGAGAATATGGCCTTGGCCTTCTTCTTGGGCATGTGTTCATTCCTTGCGGTCTCTAAAAAGGTAGAGACGGCCATGGGTTTGGGCGCGGCAGTTGTGTTTGTGTTGGCGGTCACCACCCCACTCAACAACCTCATCTACAAGGGTTTTCTTCAAGAGGGGGCCATGGTTTGGATTCACCCATCTTTTGAGTCGATCGACCTTTCCTTTTTGAACTTCCTCACATTCATCGCGACCATCGCGGCGACGGTCCAGGTGGTGGAGATGGTGCTCGACCGGTATATGCCGGCCTTGTACAACGCTCTCGGTGTGTTCTTGCCGTTGATCGCTGTGAACTGCGCCATTTTGGGTGCATCGTTGTTCATGGTCGAGCGAGATTATGACTTGGTGCAGAGCACGGTCTTTGGTTTAGGGTCTGGGGTTGGCTTTTTGCTTGCCATCGTCGCCCTGGCCGCGATTCGCGAAAAAATGCGCTACTCGAATGTGCCTCCAGCACTTCGGGGCTTGGGCATCACGTTTATCGTTACCGGCTTGATGTCTATCGCTTTTATGGCCTTCGCTGGCATCCAGCTGTAGGACGGAGAAACACATGATCACCATTCTCTCTGGCGTCGCCATTTTCATCATCACCATCGTTGGTTTGGTGGGGATTTTAATGGTCGCACGCAAAAAGCTCGTGCCATCGGGTGCGGTCAAAATCTTCGTCAATGGCGATGACGCGAACACCATCGAGACCCAATCGGGTTCGACCTTGCTCAACACGCTGTCAGCCCAGGGGATTTTCATCCCGTCTGCCTGTGGCGGGAAGGGTACTTGCGGTGTGTGCAAGGTGCATGTCCATTCGGGTGGCGGTGCGATGCTTCCCACCGAAGAGGGGCATATCAGCCGTGGAGAGGCCCGCGAAGGGTGTCGCCTGAGCTGCCAGGTCAAGGTCAAGCAAGATATGAGTATCGAGCTTGAGCCCGAGATTTTCAGCGTCCGCAAATGGACATGCAAGGTCCGCTCAAACGAGAACGTTGCCACCTTCATCAAGGAGTTGATCCTCGAGCTTCCCGATGGCGAGTCGGTGCCGTTTAGGGCCGGTGGGTATATTCAGATCGAGTGCCCGCCTCATGTTGCTGTGTACAAGGACTTTGAGATTGAAGAGGAGTACCGGGGCGATTGGGATAAGTTTGGCCTTTGGGGCTTTGTCTCAACCGTCAAAGAAGAGGTGATTCGGGCCTACTCCATGGCGAACTATCCGGGTGAAGAGGGCATGATTATGCTCAATGTTCGAATCGCGAGCCCGCCATGGGACCGTGCGAAGAACGCTTGGTCGGATGTGCCTCCGGGCATCATGTCTAGCTACATCTTCAACCTCAAGCCGGGCGACGATGTGGTTATCTCCGGTCCATTTGGTGAGTTCTTTGCGAAGGAGACCAAGGCTGAGATGGTGTTTATCGGTGGTGGTGCGGGAATGGCCCCCATGCGCTCGCACATCTTCGACCTGTTTCGCCGCCTCGGCACCGATCGCAAGGTCAGCTTTTGGTATGGCGCACGTTCTCTGCGAGAGGCGTTTTACATCGATCACTTCGACAAGATCGCTGAAGAAAATGAGAACTTCGAGTGGCACTTGGCCTTGAGTGATCCGGTCGATGATGACAACTGGGATGGATACAAGGGCTTTATTCACCAGGTCGTACTCGATAACTACCTTTCCAATCACGAGTCGCCTGAAGACGTCGAGTTTTATATGTGTGGCCCGCCAATGATGAACCAGGCGGTGATTCATATGCTCGAAGAGTTGGGTGTTGAGCCTGAGAACATCATGCTCGACGACTTCGGCGGATAAGCCGATGGGCCCGCAAACCGATGGCCCGCCACCGCTCAAAAAAATGATCCTCCCAGCATTGTTTGTTGGGGGGCTATTCTATGTCAGCTTCTTTCGGACGCCGCCACCGCCACCGCTCATCGTGGTGTCTGGCCGGGCGTTGGGGACGAGTTGGACCTTAAAGGTGGCGGCGAGTGATGTGGGGGGTCGGGGCGCAGAGTTGAGTGAACTTGTGGGTGAGGTTTTGGCCGAGGTCGATGGTGCGATGTCCACCTACAAGTCCGACTCGGAGTTGATGGTGCTCAACGGTGCTGACGGGCTCACGCCGGTTGCGTTGTCCAAAGACCTTGGTGTGGTGTTGGCCGAAGCACTCGACATTTCTGCAGCCAGCGATGGCGCCTTCGATGTCACGGTGGGGCCGCTGGTGAGTGCGTGGGGCTTCGGCCCTCAAAAGACTCAGATTGCGCCCACAGCAGCGGTGTTGGCCGCGCTCGAGCCCATGGTTGGCACCGACAAGCTGGAGTTGACCCCAGCCGGCATCACAAAGGCTCACCCTGGTGTGTTCATTGACTTGTCCGCCATCGCCAAGGGCTACGCGGTTGACTTGGTGGTGGCGCGCCTTCAGGGTGCGGGTGTAGAGAATTTGTTGATGGAGCTTGGCGGCGAAATCGTTGCGCGGGGCCACGGCCCTACTGGGCAGCTGTGGCGTTTGGGTATCGAGACCCCTTCGTCGACGGAGCGCCAGGTGTTTCATGCGGTAGATTTAGATGACGCGGCGATGGCCACCAGTGGCGATTACCGGCAATATTATGAGCACGAGGGGCGACGGGTCTCTCATCTTATCGACCCACGGGTGGGGCGGCCCATCGACCACAAGCTCGCCTCGGTGACGGTGGTTGCACAGCGGTGTTCTACGGCCGACGGCTGGGCGACCGCGCTCAGTGTTTTGGGCGAAAAAGAAGGTCTGGCTGTGGCGGAGTCACTTGGCTTAAAGGCCTTTTTCATCATAAGAGATGATGATGGCGGCTTTTTTACTGCTGCCACCGCCCAGTTTAGTGCCTTGGGTCAAGCCCATGATTAAGGGGTGTGCATGACTTTTTTACTCACAGCAGCGGTGATGGCGCTCTTAATGGGCATGATGGCCATCGGGGTCATCGTTGGCGGGCGTCGGCTTCGGGGTTCGTGCGGTGGCACCGGTGGAGAGGATTGCATCTGCGACGAGACGGGCAAGCCCATCCTCAGGGCTGATTGCGACGAAGACGTTCACACCTGTGACAAAGACCCAAAAACCTGCGCCTTTTCCACCAAGGCTTGCGAGCTCAAGGCCGCCCATGGTGGTGGTGGGTTGTTTGGCGCTTTGGTGGGGTCGGGCGCCAAAAGTTGAGCCGGGTGTTGGTCACCGGTGCTGGCGGCCTTGTTGGGTCGGCTTTGGTGGCAACGGGCGAGGTGAAAGGCTTGTCGCACAGTGCCCTAGACATTTGTAAAACAGATGATTTTGAGCGTGCACTCGATGTCCATCAGCCGGCGTTTGTGATCAACGCGGCTGCTTTGGCCAATGTCGATCGGGCCGATGGTGTTCCAGACTTGGCTGCAGCCGTCAATGGTCATGCACCCACAGCGCTCGCCTTGGTCGCGGCGCGTCATGGGGTGCGCTTTGTACATTTGTCGACCGACTATGTGTTGGACGGACCACAGCATCACGATTTGAGTGAATCCATGACACCAAATCCCAAGTCCACCTACGCCCGGAGCAAGCTTATGGGTGAGTGCGGGGTGCTTGATGCGGGTGGGGTTGTGGTGCGTTTACAGTGGGTGTACCAGCCCAACGGTGGTGGGTTTTTTAATCACGCTTTGGCGATGATGGCGAGGGGGGAGCGCATCCGGCTGGTGACCGATCAAATCGGCTGTCCGAGCCCTGCATCTTTGGTGGCGAAGGCTTTGCTTGTCATCGCCAAAAACCAAGGCACGGGCATATTTCATCTCGCGACTGGGGGGGAGGCGACAGCTTTTGAGTGGATAGAGGCGGGTGCTTTGGCGGCCGGCATCCCGTTGTTGGCCGATGCCGCCAAGCGTGCAGACTTTGACGGTGCCCATCGTCCGGCCCGTTCGGTGCTCAATTGCGATAGGCTCGCCACGGATTTTGGGCTAAGGTTACCCCATTGGAGAACAGCGCTTCAGACGGTGATGCCGGATGGTGATGCCGGATGGTGATAGTGTGTTGTCAGGGGTGAAAGTTTGAAGCAACGTATGGACAATCTAGCCAAGGTCGCCGCCCGGGATGGGGCGCGCGTGGGCATCGTCTCGATGTGGGACGTAGAAAACAACGCGGTGCGGATTCTCGCAGCCTGTCTTCGCGAGGCGGGTCATCATTGTGCCGAGATTTATTTCAAAGATTGGTTGTCAAACCATCTCGATCCGGCCACTGATACGCAGTTGGAAAACCTCGTCAAAGTCATTCGGCGTGAGCAGCTAAATGTTGTCTGTATATCCATTCGGGCCTCTGCTTATGCCCAGCAAGCCCATGTACTCACCGAGTATATGCAGCGCGAGCTTGGGGTCACGGTGTTGTGGGGCGGGATGCACCCAACCATCGCTGGCGAGGAGTGCATTGAAAGGGCCGACATGATTTTGCAGGGTGAGGGTGAGTTGGCTTTGGTCGACCTCGCTGATCGTTTGCGGGATGGTGTATGCATCAACGACACCCCCAATATCTGGGTGCGTCATGGGGCTGGTGATTACACCAAAAATGCGCTGCGTCCCTTGGTTCAAGACCTCGATGATTTGCCGTATCGGGACTACACGACCCATCAGCACAAGTATTTTATCAACGGCAAAAGCTACACGCTTGGCGACCCCATGAAGGCCGATCCCGTCTTTCAAATGATGGGAAGCCGCGGTTGCATCTACAAGTGTAGTTATTGCTACAATTCCACCTATAAGAAAGACGTCTACCCCGGCCAAAAGTGGTTCCGTGTGCGGTCGCCCGCCTCGATGGTGGACGAAATCAAGAAGGCACAGGCCCATTGGCCCATGACGCGGATTCGTTTTGACGATGAGGTCTTCAACTTTCAGATGGCGTGGCTGAAGGACTTCTGCGAGATTTATCCAAAAGAGATCGGGCTGCCCTTCGAGATATTTATAGAACCGAAATTGGTCAACGAAGAGCGGATGACGATGTTGCGCGATGCGGGCATGGTCAGCGTCTATATGGGCATTCAGTCCTCAGAGCGTGTGACGGGTCATTTGTACGACCGCCGGGTCAAAAACCAGAGCATCGAAGACATTGCCAAGATGTATCACAAGCTCGGTGTCAAACCGCATTTTCAGCTGATTTACGATGATCCGGTCAGCACCGATGCCGATAAAAAGTCGCTTTTTGAGATGATTGCGTCCTTTCCGCATCCTTACGATTTGTACTTGTTTTCGATGACGGTGTTTCCGGGGTCTGAGCTCAACAAGAAGCTGTTGAACAACGGGCTCATTTCGAAATACGATATCGAGGGCTTGAACACGCGGATTTTTTATCAGCACCGGGTCAACCTGCAGTATCCACGCCCTGTTGAGGATACTTTTTGGATTGCGCTGACGCAAATGTTGTCCAAGTCTTTTGTTCCCACGCCATTGTTGCGGGCATTGTCCAAATCTGAGACGCTTAAAAAGCATCCTTGGCCCTTGATTCAAATGGCCCATGTCTCGAATTACATAAAATTGGGATCCACTGCCGTGGGTATGGTGAGAAAGGGCGAGATGACCCCCACCTTGTTTAGGCGGTGGATGTCTTTCGACCGGGTGATCACGACTTAGCGGTGGTGTACAGCGTTGGGGTTGGTCAGAAGTGAACCCGTGTTTAGTTTGCTGCTACCTGGACGAAGGACCCCATGAACAAGCTCCGCATTATCATCCTTATTGCCTTGGCCTCTGGCTGTGCCAAGGGCTTTGAGTATCCAGACGATATGGAAGAGGAGCAAGGCTTCGATCGTCCGACTGCCGATGCCGATGCAGATGCAGATGCCGACGC
>DBIS01000134.1 GCA_002296975.1 Deltaproteobacteria bacterium UBA796
ATGAGATGGTCGGCCCGCTCGAGCCAAGCAGTGACGATGTATGGGTTCAGCTTTGTCGTGACCGAGAATGCCTCCATCGCGAGTTGGGTCTCGTTCCGGTGCCGGGCGGCAACACCCAAGGAGGCTGCGACCACTGCACGCGGCCCGAGCAGACCGAGGGACCGCCGAAGCAGCGGGACCCGCACGTCGTCCCGCACCAACTTTTGGTCTGCCAACATCCAGAATGCAATGCCACGGGCCTTATCCGGGAGCATTTTCAGTTCATCCATCGACGGTGGCGTTCCACTCACCGCAGCATCGAGAAGTGCGCCCAATACCGGTAGATCCGCGTCGCTCACATCGTCCGGAAAAAAACTGCGCTGGACCACCGGTGGCTTCGACAGCAACGCCGCGTAGCCCTGTGTGTACCCCGCCACCATCGACCGCTCGCTGGCAAATCCAGATACAAAGCGGTGGTTGTAGATCCGAGCCTGTTTATAGGCTTCAGGTTTCTCCGCGAAGTGCTGCACCACCCGTCCCAGACAGGCCGCACCGGCCGCTAGGCTCATGTCCTTGGCCAGGTGGATCTGCTCCCCGTCCTTTAAGCGCTGGGTAAAGGCAGGAAGCGGGGTCGCGATGGGAACGGTCCCCAGCCCCATCGCCTCGTAGACGGTTCGCCCAAAGGTTTCGATGGCACTGCCCAGCACCAGAAAGTCGGCCGCCGCGATCTGCTCATCGGGGCACTCTACCTCGCCAATCCGGTGAATCCGTGGGTCTTCCGAATGCCCCTCGACCCCCACGATCGTGGCCTCCCATTCATAGCCATCCAATACGCCGGTCGCCAAAATGTCCTCCAGCGTCCACGCCATTGGCTTGTCCTCCCGGCGGACCTCGACCAGCCGAAGCGGTCGGCCTTCTTCCACCCATGGGCTGAAGCCACTCGGCAGGGGACCCACTGGGATCCCCTCTCCAATCGGGCTCGACAGGGCCGGGGTCTCGATCCAGTCCACCGTGTCGACGCCGATGAGAAAGCTGTGGTCCACCAACCGGCAATACTGCGCTTCAAATGTGTTGTGGATGGTCTGCACAATGGTGCGTGGTCCTGCCAATTGGACGGCAAGCGGGAGAATCGGCTCGTTGTTCACGGTGTGAATATGAACCAGGTCCGCCCCCCGGAGCGCCCTTACGATGCCTTCCAATCGGGGCCTGGCCACATGGGTGTAGCGGGCTGCAAGGGACCGAGCGGTCACCGCAGCCAGGCCTTCGGGGCCAGCGACCACCATCTCGGTGCCCGGAATCCCCGCGAGCAGCTGATTCACATGTTGCTCAGCACCACCGACCAACATGCGGCTGTAGAGGCGAACGATTCTAGGGCTATGGGACATGGGGACACCTATGGTTTGCAAATCCCCAAATCGGACGCATAGCGACGACCCTGTAGGAAATTCCAAAAGATCGCTGGAATCGGAAACAACGTGCCGAACCGGAGAGTGCACACCATCGGTCCAGCGAGCTTGGCTCGACTTGTCAGGAATCAAAGCTGGGTAACCAAAAAACTCCGTTTTTAGTAGTTTGCACCACCATTATGATCGTCATGTCGGGCCACCCAAGCCCAAACATTTGTTGTTGATTCTGGCTGCCCCAAGAGTGGGTACCCCAGCGTTAAATTCGCAACCAACAGTTGCATTCAACAAAATTGATTATGCAAGAAAAATACACAGTCGTGAGGGCTTTATTTCAAGTCTATTCAAACTTGAAGTCCCACGAGATGTACACTTTCAAACTGCAATACTTCAGCCCTTTGGTCAGGGTTGACAAACACACCTGTGAGGTATGGACATAATGATTACCAAGAGACACCTTTCTTTCATTTCCTTTCTAATTCTGCCCATCGGACTCTTTTCATGTGGCGGTGAAGACGGCGGACCTGAGGTTGATGGAAAGCCCCAGGCGGCACACTTTGTGCTCGACGTCACCAAGAGCGAACGCCTGGCACGGATTTATCACGACCGAAACGATGAACACGCCAGGGCAGTGTACGAGGTCCGAGGTGCCGATGGGGTGCGCTTGCACCGGGGCTCAACACAGAGTCCATCTGTCCAGAAGATCCTGAGCCTCAATTTCTTCGACGCCAATGACGCCAGCTACATCGCTCACGCACAGGTGGACGGCGGCCAAGCCTTGTTGGTCGGAACCTCACAGTCGGTCACCATGAGCCCAATTTTCCAGTCCATGGGCACATTTGTCCGGTATGGACTCAATCGACATCATGCCGCCGTAGAAGTGATGATTGCCGCTGAGTCTGGCGATAACTTTGAAGGCGCCGTCATGTTCTGGGAATCTGGCGACTTCACAGTGGGGCCGCGGGGACGGTCGGTGAGCAAACTTGAGATCACGCCAGACCAAAAACAGGTCCAATACGAATTGCAGCGAAGGTATCGAAACTACGGCGTGGCCAAGCAAGTCTTCACTTCCAGACCTGAATGGTTCGACCTCGGCGGCACCGACATCTGGGCCTACGGTGGAAAACATGCCGATGGGTACACGGTGTTTGTGGACCACCAGCCAGGAGAGACCTTCAAGACTGTTCGAAACATCCACCTAGACCCCGATCAAGACCAGCTCGTCTATCAAGGCCAAAAAGGAAAGAAGTGGTTTGTGGTGTCGGAGTCCCGAGCAGAAGGAAACCTTCCCTCGACCAAGCAAGGGCCATTCACCTCAATGGAATACCGCTTGCGCCACCATAAGAAGACCGCAAACTACTACGGCGTAGGTAAGACCGATGATGGCAACGTACTTGTGGTGGGCAATTCGGACAATTCCGCGACCACCAGCGATGGATTCAAACGCCTGACGATCCAACGATTCGAGACAAGCACCCAGCCCATCGCACTGGGCTCATCCAATGCCGGAGATCAGGTACTGATCGGGACAAAGGCAGGGTCAGCCTACGCGTCGGTCCAGAGCCTTTCTGCTGCCGACAATGAGGCCACCGTTGCCTACATTGCCAAGAACGATGCTGGGGTACGCGTTGTCCTCGGAACCACCGAACAGCGCAAATTCGACGCGGTTTCGAACTACCTGCTGTCCACACCCAGCGAGCACCCCACCTACGTGGGCAAAGATGGCGATGCCTATTTTGCCATGCACGAAGGAAAGGCCAGTGAGGGACTTGATAAATTCAGCCTGTTTCGCACCCGCAGCAAAGACCGGGTGTATTGGAAGGCCACAAAAGGCGAAGGCGAAGTGCTTGGCTTCGAGACCACCCCGGGCAAAAAATTCGACACGATCACCAGTGTGGGCATCACACCCACCCCGAAGGCCGCGAAAGGGGATGACCCACCACCGCCATCCAAGCACACCGTCTGGTACGACGGAAAGCGTGGAGATGATCTCCACAGGACCATCGAGACCGATGAGAGCCCAGCCTTCTCGGCCATGGGTTCCGTCCTGCTGACCGCCAAGAGCTTTGACATCGTTTATGCCGCACGCAACTCTCGCTTGGACTCAGAGGAGGTCACAGTCGATGAGAAGATCAAGGTTGTGGAGACGGTCAGCTTTACTGACATCGTGACACGCAATGGGAGCAAGCTGGCTAGCTTCAAGCGCTCCATGCCTGGCGACAGCAAGGGCAAGCGGTACCTGGGCTCGAGCACCACGGACTTGCCTCGTCCACAGAAGGTCAACAGTACGGATCACCTGTACTACACCGCCATATCAGATGGAGGCACGAGCGTTGGCTTCGATGGCCGCGTGGATGGACCCTTTGCGAGCCTGAAAGAGCTGAAGGTTCGACCCACAAAGAATGATGTCGCATACTTCGCGCAGAAGGGCGAGCGTTGGGCTGTTCAAGAGGGTGCTTCAAGAGGTACCGAGCTAGACTCGATGACCGGACGACTGTCATTTACACCCGACGGGTTGCAAGTGTTTTACTCCGGAAAGAAGGACAGCACGAGCCACACGTTCGTCGGTTCAGAACAATATCTGGCTGTAAAGGACATGAAGCTGGGCCCCAACAAGGACCTGTTGGTCTATCGGGGTGAACGGACAGAGGGATGGCACTTGGTGGTGGGCGGGGCCCACTCGAATCCATTTGCCAGCATCGGTAGGACTCAATTCACCGACGACAGCTACGGTGTCTATGCCGAGGCCAAGAATACAGACAAATCCAGTTCTTTCCTGTTGAAGCCCCATGCCAAACCATTCGAAGCCGATGGTAAATGGGCGTGGGCAGGCGGCCTGACGGAGTACCACAACCTGGTTGTTGGCGGGCCGTTGCGACTGAACGCGTTCACCAAGAATTACCAAATGATGGCCGCCGACGGTGAACCCCGCGATCTCTCCAAGCTACCCGACCCATCCACCAACCCTGTGTTTGTGGGAATGGGCCGCACCACGGGTGCCGTCACAAAAGGCTGGTTGGTCGAGGCCGTCGTTGAAGGGGAACTCGTGCTTCGAAACGGACCTTCACGCTCTGACCTTAAGAGGTGGCAACGGGGATACCGCGCGGACACAGCCTATGTGTTGCCGCTTTACTCTCCTCATGCCTACAGCGCCAAAGCAGGGAAGACCTCTGGAATGGTCTACATGAGCGAGCACTATTCCCGGTGGTATCCAAAGGGATTTACCGAGAATCGGCGATTCTACGCAGTTGGCCGGCAAGATGACCGCGACCACTTCATCATGGGTGAAAGTCGCACTGGGTCCTACCATCGAATCGACGATATCGTCTTCAACCCAGCGAAACCAAGCGACGACAAGGTCGCACTGAAAATCCAGACCGAAGGACGCCAGTATGGCTATGTGCTGACCGCTGCCGATGTGCAGACCACGGCGCTCGGCCTCGCGGACTCAGCACACTCCGCCGAATGGACACAGCCACACGTACCAACAGGCATCAACACGCTCGTATGGTCAGGGAGACAGTCACAGACCCGCTTCCGTGCTGTCCACGACCGCAGATATGACGCCGTCAACGGTGTGGTCGTGACGCCTGTCACTGGTGACCTCTCATACGTGGGGACCCGCGACATCCTTCATTCGGTGTATGCCCGGGCGGAACACGGTCCTTGGTACAACAGAATTCGACTGTACGGTGTACACGAGA
>DBIS01000070.1:0-4868 GCA_002296975.1 Deltaproteobacteria bacterium UBA796
CTGACGCCGATGCTGACGCTGACGCAGATGCCGACGCCGATGCCGATGCCGATGCTGACTGCCATGCCTATGTGCACGACGGCGCCGAGACCCTCTTTTGTCCCGAGCCTCTCGCGTATGTCGACGCACGGAATGACTGCCGAGACCGAGGCTTAGAGCTCGTCTCGATTCAAAACCTGGCCGAACAAGAATGGCTTCTCGAGATAGCCATCAGCCTCGGCGATATGGGCCACGCTGATGGCTGGCTGATCGGCTTGACCGACCGAGGGTATGGCCACGAAGGCACTTTTAGATGGATCGACGGTAACCCCGTGAGCTACACCGCTTGGGCCCATGGCGAGCCGAATGACTGGGGCGAGGGCGAGGACTGTGTGGTGATGAACTGGGGCTACGCAGGCGGTGCGGCCCGGGATTCCGACTGGAATGACGTCTATTGCTGGAATGAAAATCCGTATATTTGCCAAATGCCGGAAGAGGACGACCCTGCACCAGGCTTCGCTCCAGAAGGAAGCTACTCAGGTTGGATCGAAAGTGGCCTCACTTACCATTATGGCCTGATGGATGTCACCTACACGTGCTCCGGTGATCTCACTGGAACGATAGACCTCAGCCATGACCCCGTAATTTTGGCCACAGGCATCTGCGTCTCAGATGAGGACGACACACTCTTCCCCGCAGAGATCACCGGCATGTTCAGCGGAACAGATGCATCCGGAGAGATCATATTTGTAGCTGATGAGGAAGATGCCCTACTCACCGACTGGGGCGGAGAATGGGAAGATGGCACACTGTTTGGCCATTACCTCGGTGAAATCCCCACCGATGAATGGTACCGCGTCACCTACGAAGGTTACTTTGAGCTTGTACGGGTGGACTAAATGGCCCTAAAGAGATGCCTTAGCACAGGTCAACTGCTCTACCGAGGCCACCTTCACAGCCTTCCGCTGGTATAAAACCAACCACCGCTTTGGATCCATCCGAACCTCGATATCACCCTTACGGCCAGCCACCTCAAAGCGCCCCACCCCATCGATCACATCCACCAGGGCGGAAACCTCTCCAGAGCCATCTTTGACCTCTATCGGCACATCGAAAGAGCCAAAGGGAACATCGGATGTCAAGCACCCTGTGATGGCCTGACTACCGTATTCCTCTTCACTCAGGGCATATTCCAAAACAAGCTTCGGCAGCCGACCACCATGAACCCAAAAGTCGAAAAAGTCCGACAAATCCACCCCAGAAGTCTCTTCGAAAATAGCCTGTAAATCATCGGTGGTGACGCCGATATGCTCCCGGCGCTGAGCGAGCCTGTCGAGCCCCAAAAAGAAGGCCGCTGCCCCAATTCTGCCCCGAAGACTGTGGGCCACCAGATAAAAACCGTAATCGTATTTCATCGTGGAGCGAATATCTGACAAATGAGCGGGCTCGGTCAGCGACACCGGCCGACGCAAGGCCCGAACATCGTCTTTTTCACCGCGGTCAACCGGCTTTTCCAACCTGGATGACACCCGCTCGATGCGCTTGTCCCAAGTGTCTTTCCCAAGGCCAGCTCGCACATAAAACGCACCATAGGCGTCAGCCAAGGCCTCGGTCACCCACAAATCTCGACTCGAGTTGGGCGGCGTCCGCTGCCCCCAAAACTGATGAGCGACCTGACGGGCCAACATCGATTGAGTCACCGCTGGATACTTGTTTTGAATCTCGGTGTTCGCGCCAACCTTGGTGGTTTTGATGTTTCTCAATTGCACCAAACCCGCGCGCCCCCAGCGAAACTCGGTCTTGCGGGCCGAAGAAGGCAGCATGGCTGGACCTTGGTAGACCTCGATCTCATCCGCCTCGAGCTTGGGTAAAAACCGCTGCATAAAGCTGACCATACGCCGAATTTCAGGGGCAAATTCAGCCAAGGACCGACGCTCTATCGACATCAAAGATACCCGAACCCCAGGCAAGCCCTCTGACGCTTCGTCCCGATGAGATACCCATTTTCCAGTGCCGACCGAAGCCGCTCGGGCAAAAGCCTGCTCGGCAATAATCGTTCGCCAGCCGTCATCGTGGGTGACCTCTGAGCGTGTATCGCCGGTGATCGCCCCATCGAGTGGATACAGCCCCGAAGGTGCAAGGCTCAACTCGGTCTTAGCGTGCCACACTGTGCCACCAGGTGCGGGAATAAGCTCGGGCAAAAACCGGTTCATTCCTGTGGTGGCACCCATAAACCGCCCACCAAATGTCCGATTGTTATTCTTCCATTTACTGCGCCATTTAATGCGTATTTGGGTGCGCTCACCATCCTTGATGGGCTCGGGCAACAAAACCAAAATCTCATGACGAAACGGAGCGTCAGTCACCAAGTCAAAGTCCTCGGTCTCCACAGTGACCGTCTGCATTTCAAGATTGGTCCCCAAAACATCCGCCTCTGAGCGGCCACCACCTGAACCAGCCGATGTGGGATCTGAATCGCTGGTTGGCTCATCTCCACCGCCACCGCCACCGACGCCAAGTCCGACGTTGCCCCCCAAATCTGGCACCTCCATACCGGCGTTTTCCATGGTCTGGGCACCTTCCTCAATGGCCACACTCTGAGCATCAGCTGTGGCACCGACACTGCTCGTGACCGAAAAGGCCGAATCTGCATGCAAGCCCACATGGGCCAAAGCCGTACCATCGAGCCGCTCGACACCCAACAGCTTGAAGGCACTCATGGCTGAGCCCTCGGTGGGCAAAGACAGGGCCACATGCTGCAGGGCGCCGCCCCGGGCTTGGACTGTGATCAAGGTCTCCACCTCGATGGCCATATAGTTTCGCCGAGAAACCGGCTTCATGGTGATCTGGCTGTCTGCATTGACCGCCTCCATCATGATGGCCGGGCGGGGCACAAACGCACCTGCAGGCAGCGCGAATGGCTTGCCGGCTAAACGTTGAAAATGCCGGTCTCCTTCGCCGTCTTCTCCGTGGGCGAACACGATATTCTGCTCGCCCAGATTGGCGTTTCCAAGCGGGTCTTTAAAGCATGTCATCCACGAATCGAAGCCCGAAGGGCCAAGGCCTGCGCCCTCGTGTGCCGCCACATGAAAACGATCCTTGGTGCGAAAGTCTGCGATACGGCGAAGCTGCCCCGTGGGAAAACCCAACTCTTCGTGCATCAATCGGTCTTGACGCAACATCGCCATGGGGTCGAGCCCTGCCTGCTCCAAACGCAGGGTGCGCTGGGGCAACATATTGGTCGAAATCATTTTGGCCTTGAGCTTACCTCTGCTTTCTGTGACCACATACTCCTCGTCCACACCATCCTCTGTGGCTGTGCGGTACACCCCTGAACCAACGGGCATCTTGTCGAGAAGCATCTGCTCAACGGCTGGGTCTGCACTCAAAATCACCGCGCGGGTAATCTCGGTCGAATACGGCGCCCCCTCTCGGGCCATCGGTACCATCGCCTCGCGGTCTCGGGTGCCAGACATGACCAGCTGATTGGCCAACGACCAAGCGTCTGCACGGTGGGGCAGGTCCACGGCCAACTCGCCCGACCCGATAAACAACACGCCAACCACCCGCTCTGAGAGGGGTGCCACACCGGTGTAAACCGGAACAATTATACCATCATCAAAACGAGCCGTACACTGGCCATCGCTGTACGTCGTCCCTTTTGCCTCATACGCATCGTCGCCAATCCACATGTTTTGACTGGCCAACCACCAGGTATTGAGCGACCCCTGATCAACCGGTGCTGCTGTCGCCATCCCGAGTTTGAGTGCGGTCAGTGTCAATGCAAATGCAGTGGAAATCATGGGTGCTCCGAGCAAGAATGGTGTCTTTAGCCCAAGGCTTGCTGGACACCATCGTAAACGGGGTCAAACTTCTGTAGACCACACCAAAAAACACCGGTTCAAGCGATCTGAAAGCACCGCAATTTGGCGCGCCGGAAGTGCGAGACGAACGCTCATCAAAATGGTCCCATCACCGTTCGGCTTGATAAACACATGAGGCTCTACCTGAATTGGATGAAATGCAAAACGCCTTGACATGGCCACAAGCTGTTCAGCAAGCTCATCTCGGTATTCGTCGACAATGGCCACCGCCTCGGCCTTCAATACAGCCTCCGCTGCCCTCCAGTCCTGAGATTTACTGAGCTTAAACGCCACCTCTTGCCACTCAAAACCCAAAATCCGAGTTTCGTTGACCACGGCAAACGTGAGCATCAGCGCGTTGGGAATGGTGATCACATTGCCCGTTCTCATGCCGTGATCGGCCCCGGTGTCTACTGCCATCAACGTGGTCGAGAGCACCCCATAGTCGATAACATCGCCGCGATATTCTCCAATTCGAACCCGGTCGCCAATCCGGTAAGCACCCGAGGCCATTTTCATCCACCAGCCAAGCGCCGACAAGATGATGTCTTTATTGAACAACACAATGGCGACCGCAAAACCACTGGCCACCATGGCCGCTGATTGAATCTGAGCCGCCCACACCACCGCGAGACCAAGAAGAATCACCATCGCCATCAGGTAGCGAAGGACATTTCGGGTGCGCCGACGCTGCTCTGGCCGCAGGTCCATCCGTCGGATCGCTTTGCCAAAAAACCACCCCAGAATGATCACAAAAACAATGAGGACTGCGCTGGCAAAAAGTCTAGGGTCGGACATGGCAGCATTGTAGCCTCTCCCGGCCCAGTCGATTCAGGTTAACCGTGCCCATCAGGAGACAAAATGGATCCACGCATCCTCAGCCTTGCCCTCATCGTGGGCGCTTGCTCTGACTACAAACTCTCTCCAAGCACCGATGACTTTGGCGCCGACACCGGGCGGCTCGAGCTACCGGGTGTGGGAGATAGCGGAACCCCCGATGTGCCAGACCCAGACGACCCAGACGAC
>DBIS01000070.1:5204-13155 GCA_002296975.1 Deltaproteobacteria bacterium UBA796
AGACGACCCAGACGACCCAGATGTGCCAGGCCCAGACGACACCGATGAGCCCGAGTATGTCTGCGAAGCTGAAGATGTAGACCCTTCTGATATCGCACTGACAGACGCCTGCCCCGAACCCCATGTGGGCAGCTTCAGCCCCATCGTCGAATGGCACGCACTAAGCGGAAAAAGCTGTAAGGCTCAGCCGGTCGTCGGCGACCTCGACGGTGATGGCTTCCCAGAGGTGGTGGTCAACGCCCTGACCTTATTTCAACCCAAAGGCAGCCTATATGTGCTCGACGGTAGGACCGGTGCCCTCAAATGGGACCGCCCAGCAAATATGGGCTACGCCGCCTCACCTGCCCTCGGAGATGTGACCGGTGATGGCCAACCAAACATCGTCGTGGTCAAAGAATATGAGCATTCGCTTGGGGCCACCGGCAGCTACGCTGTGGTGGTTTACGACCGCTTCGGCACGATCGTTTGGGAGTCAAACCGCTTTAGTGGCTCAGATTTCGACTATGTCACCGCACCCATCCTCAGCGATATGGACCACGACGGCAACGTTGAAATCATCGTCGGGCGGGTGATACTCAACAGCGACGGCACCACCCGCGGTGTAGGGGTGGCTGGTCGGGGTGCCGCCGTCGATAGCTTTTTATCAGAAGGCACCATTCCCGCGGTGGCCGACTTGGACCTTGATGGCATCGAAGAAGTCATCGTTGGAAACGCCATGTACAGCCCTGACGGCGCACTCGTGTGGTTGGGTTCTGGCCAACCCGACGGCATGGTGAGCGTGGCCAACCTCGATGATGACCCCGAAGGCGAGTTTATCGCGGTCAGCTACAACACCGTTCGCGCAGTCGACACCGATGGGACCATCCTATGGGGCCCCCTAGAGATGCCCTCCTCGAACATCACTTCGGCTGCAGCAATCGGCGACATCGACGGTGATGGTCATCCTGAAATCATTGTGGCGGGCGGCTCCGAGCTGTGGGCCTTGTCTCATGAGGGGACCATCCAATGGACCGCGAGTGTCATCGATGAATCCGGAGCCACCGGTGCGAGCATCTTTGACTTTGATGGCGATGGCATCCCCGAGGTGGTCTACATCGACGAACAAGAGATGATCGTCTTCGATGGCGAGTCCGGCGCGGTGAAATTTTTCTCCTCCGAGCACTCTTCGGTCACCATGTACGACTACCCCACCATCGCAGACGTAGACGGCGACGACCAAGCCGAAATCATCATCTGCCACGATGGGTTTTCTGAGGGTGCCGTGAGCGCCTTGGGCGACCTCGACGGCTCATGGTCCACAGCCCGAGCAGTGTGGAACCAACACGCTTATTCCATCACCAACATCAACGACGACCTCACCGTACCCGTCGACGCCGTACCCAACTTTAGTTTGTACAATAATTATCACGCAGCCGTCGCCCGCACCGACACATCCGCTTTGAGCGACGACCTCTCTGGCGCCATATTGGATGTGTGCGAAGACGACTGCGAGTTTGATAGTCTACTGGTGACCTACCGGGTCCACAACACCTCCACCGAGCCATTTGTCGGCGATATTGCCGTGAGTTTTTATACCGAGAACGGTGGGACTGAAACCATGGTTCAGACCGTTAACATCAGCCTGCACCTGGCCAGCGGCGCCACCACTGAAGGGCTGCATGCACGGCTTCGAGATGCCTCGATACCGAGCGCTGAAGGACTGGTGGTCTCGATCGACGACAATGGTTCGGGCACAGGCATCGTGACCGAATGTTCGGAGTCTGACAATCAGGGCTATTGGGCTGGCGGCTTTTGCGAATAAGTCGAATTTTTGGCACATAGGGTGCAGATCGCGGCGACGATGCACCCCTGTTAGGCGTACGCTCCGGAGACACCATGAACCCACGCACCCTCGCTTTCGCCCTGATATTCAGCGCGTGTTCCGACTACAAACTCGCGGTCACGGGTAAAAATTTCGGCTCTGATACCGGGCTCACAGACCTGCCCGGCCCCATCGACACTTCATCACCCGATTATGTTTGCGAAAACGAGAGCATCGCCGCCGCTTCTATTGGGCTGACCGACGCCTGTGCCTTGGCCCCCGTGGGCGGCTTTAGCCCCATCGTGGAGTGGCACGCGCTGAGTGGAAAGAGCTGTAAATCCCAGCCCGTCGTCGGTGACATCGACGGTGATGGCCACCCAGAAGTGGTGGTCAACGCCATGAGCCTGTTTCAGCCAACAGGCGACCTTTTTGTGCTCGATGGACGCACAGGCACCATCAAATGGCAGCGCGACGCCGAGATGGGCTACGCCGCTTCACCCGCTTTGGGAGATGTGACGGGAGATGGCAGCCCCAACATCGTGGTGGTCAAAGAGTATGAACATTCCCTCTTCGCCCCTGGCATCTACACGGTCGTCGTCTATGACAACCTTGGCGGCGTGGTGTGGGAGTCCGAGGATTTTAGTGGCGCGGACTTCGATTATGTCACCGCTCCTATCCTGAGCGATATGGACCACGATGGCAACGTCGAGATCGTCGTCGGGCGCGTGATTCTAAACAGCGACGGCAGCACTCGAGGTGTGGGGGTGGCTGGCCGCGGCTCGATTGGCCAAGGGCTGATCTCTGAGAGCACCATCCCTGCTGTGGCGGACCTGGACCTGGACGGGGTCGAAGAAGTGATCGTCGGCAACGCCATGTACAGCCCTGACGGTGCACCTTTGTGGGTCGACTTTGTGCAGAAAGATGGAATGGTGAGCGTCGCCAACCTCGACGACGACCCCGAAGGCGAGTTTATCGCGGTCAGCTTCAACACCGTGCGCGCCATGGACACCAACGGCCTCACCCTTTGGGGGCCCCTCGAGATTCCCTCATCCAACATCACCTCGCCCGCAGCGATCGGCGATATCGACGGTGACGGCCACCCTGAAATCATCGTGGCTGGCGGCTCCGAGCTGTGGGCCTTGTCTCACGAAGGCGAGGTTCAATGGACCGCGAGCGTCATCGATGAGTCCGGTGCGACCGGGGCCAGCATCTTCGACTTTGAGGGCGATGGCATCCCTGAAGTGGTCTACATCGATGAACAAGAAATGATCGTCTTCGATGGGCTTACCGGCGAGGTCAAGTTTTTCTCGACCGAGCACGCCTCGGCGACGATGTACGACTACCCCACCATCGCGGATGTAGATGGCGATGACCAAGCCGAGATTATCATCTGCCACGACGGATTCGCAGGGGGTGCAGTGAGCGCATTGGGCGACGTCGAAGAGTCCTGGGCCCCCGCGCGGGCAGTGTGGAATCAACACGCCTACTCCATCACCAATATCAACGACGACCTCTCCATACCGATCGACGCCGTACCCAACTTTAGCTTGTACAATAACTACCACGCCGCCGTTACCCGCACCGACACCACCGCCCTGTTCGACGACCTCTCCGGTGCCATATTGGATGTGTGCGAAGACGATTGCGATGTTGGCGCGTTGTTGGTGACCTACCAGGTTTACAACACCTCGACCGAGCCCTTCGTCGGCGAGATCGATGTGAGCTTTTATGCCGAGGAGGGCAGCACCCGCACCTTGCTCGACACCGTGAGCATCAGCCTGGACTTGGCGAGCGGCACCACCACCGAAGGCATGGTTCACCGGGTCGACACTGAGGCTGTGGGTGCGGCCAGCGGCATCGTGATGTCGGTCGACGATAATGGTGCGGGTATAGGGGTCGTTCCAGAGTGCTCAGAGCTCGACAACAGCGATTACTGGCCAGGCGGGTTTTGCGACTGAGCGTCAAGGCTATAGGCTGAAGCCTTCAAGGAGTAGCCATGAGTCTCGGCATCCCCATCGCAATCGCGAAACCCTTGGCCGTCGTCATGGTCGGCCTGCCTGCCCGCGGCAAAACCTACATCGCCCGAAAGCTCGCGCGCTATCTGTCCTGGACAGGCTACCGCGCAGAGGTCTTCAATGTGGGGAACTACCGACGCGAGCGTTTTGGCGCGAAAGTACCGGCCTCATTTTTTGACCCGACCAACACCCAAGGCCTCGACTCACGCAAAAAGGCAGCCTTTTTGGCCATGGACGATATGCTGACCTGGTTCAGAGACGGCGGTGAAATCGGCATCTACGACGCCACCAACTCCACCCAAAAACGCAGGGCTTGGGTGATGAAGCAGTGTGACGAGGCCGGCGTGGATGTGCTCTTTGTCGAGACACTTTGCGACGACGCCACCATCATCGACGCAAATATTCGAGACACCAAGCTACTCGCGCCAGACTACCAGGGCATCGACCCCGACCAAGCCGTCGCGGATTTTCGCGCCCGAATCGCCCATTATGAGCGGGCCTACGAGCCCATCGCATGTGAACAAACCTCATTTGTAAAGCTGATAAATGTTGGCCAACGGATCGAGGCCCAGCATGTTCAAGGCTATATCCAAGGGCGCATCACCCAGTTTGTGATGAACCTCCACATTACGCCACGGACCATCTGGTTGACCCGCCACGGGGAGTCCACCGCGAATATGGCCGGTGTGGTTGGCACCGATATGCCACTCACCAGCAGAGGGGCCGCTTATGCCAAGTCCCTGGCCACCTTTATCGGCGAGCAGCTGCCTCAGCCGGGGACCATCTGGACATCAACACTACAGCGCGCGATTCAGACCGCAGCACCCCTGGGGCGAACCACCCACCCGCTCAAGGTCCTCGATGAAATCGACGCGGGTATCTGTGATGGCATGACCTACGCGCAAATTCAAGAGCAAATGCCTGGAGAATTTGCGAGAAGAAGTGCGGACAAGCTTGGGTATCGCTATCCAAGAGGTGAGTCTTATGAAGACGTTATCGCGCGACTTGACCCACTAATATTAGAGCTTGAACGCCAACAAAACCCTGTTCTTGTTGTCAGCCATAACGCCATATTGAGGGTACTCTACGGTTATCTCTCCGATGCCGCCCGCGAGGCCGTGCCCCATATTGATGTGCCTCTGCACACCGTGATGAGCCTGACCCCCCGCGCCTATGGCTGCGAAGTCAAGACCACCGTCCTCGACGCAGCAGTCTAAGCCAATGCACCTGTCTCCATGGTTGACATTGCTCGCACCTGTCATTGACCTGGCAGACCCACCCCCACGACCGGTCCCACCACAACCCGCTGGGGCTTCACGCTTGGAGTTGGGGGTGGGTGTGGGCCTTAGCGATGACATTGGCTGGGAGCTGGATCTCGGCCTGATTGGTGCTGGCTATTTGCTGGCGTGGCCCGATGAGCACGTATCGACCTCCCACACCGTTTGGAGTCGGGTCCAAGCCACACACTATATGCCCGCAGACTCCGAGATGATCGCAGAGCGCTTCTGGATTGGCCCCCTCATCCGTGGGAGCATCGCCACAGAGCTTGTTGGCCGATATGGTACCGCTCCGGGCACGATGTTTCGTTACGATTTCTCGGTGGGTTTACGGGGCGAGGCGAGCCCAGGTGTGACCGGCGGGTTCGGCCTTGGCTGGGCCGTCATTCATGATGCCCGACAAGCCAAAATTCATCATGGCTCTCAGTTGTGGGGCGAGCTGATGTTTCGCTAAGCGCGCAGTCCCTCTTAGACTTTGAGCTTTACCAAAGTACAGGGTTTGTGGTCGCACCGTACCAAGCACCCGGCAAGACCATGGTGTTGAGGACCTCACCCGTGGTGGGGCTTATCTCAAGGGCGAGGCCATCCTCTGTGAAGCCGTACAAGGCGCCGTTGGCATAGCCAAGCCCGTAAATGCGCTCGACGCCGATAATGCCCCGAGGCACGACCACGCCGGAGTTTGGGTCGACAACCACCAAGCCATCGTCCTCTCGAACCGCCCAGTACAGTAGTCCATCGGGCAGACCGACCATATCTCCAGAGGTCTCAAAGCGGCCTTCGGGCACGATGGTAGAGGCTGCTCCGGTGAGGGTATCGATGGCGTATAAGCCGTCGCCGCCGCCAACAAGCAGACCGTCAGATGTACAGGTCAGGCCAAAGAGTGGAAAATCGAGAGGGGCGAGGGGCCAGACTTCGGCAGTGTAGGCGTTGATGCCGTACAGGGTGCTGTGGCTGACCCCATAAAAGCGCCCAATATTATCGATGGCGATATCGGTGATGTACTCGAGCTCTTGGCCATCGGCGCTAAAAAAGTTGCCGACGATGCTCAACATTCCAGACTCAGGATCCCATGAATACAGGGTCTCGCCAGTGTGCAAGTAGACGGGCTCGTCTGGCACATCAATGTCTGGTGGCTCTTCGCCGACCGGTGGTTCTTCTTCGGTCACCTCGAGCGGCTCGCCGGTGTCGAGGGGGAACTCGCCGGTGTCAAAAGCGACGACGGGGTCGTCTTGGCCCGCTTGAGAGCTGTTTGAGGTTTTATGGACCTGGTAGTCCGAACACCCAAAAACACAGATTAGGCCGAGCAAATACCGCATATCGCACCTCCAGCGCGGCCGTGATATCTCGATCTGACCGATTCCTCCACCACTTTCGACGGTTAACCGTACAAATGACGCGATTAAGTGTTCTCATTTTGGGGGGCGGACCAGCAGGATCCACCCTTTCAGCGATCCTCGCAAAAGAGGGATGCAAGGTCACTTTAATCGAGAAGTCGCACTTTCCACGCCCCCATATCGGCGAGGCGCTGCAACCCGCCGCCATCGAACTGCTGGACTTTCATTTGGGCTTGGGCCCCCTCATCGCGAGCCAAGGCTTTGCTAAAAAGTACGGGGCCATCTACGAGTGGGGAGAAGATCAGACCCGATGGAATGTGCTGTATGACGACCGTTTAGACGCCGGCACCGATGGGTTTTGCCGACAAGATTTGGAAGATGGAAACTTTGAGCATTCATTCCAGGTAGACCGCGGGATTTTTGACAAGCTCTTGTTGGACCACGCCGCCTCGCGCGGGGTGGATGTGCGCTTTGGTCTAGAAGCCAAAACACCTGTGATGGACGAGGGCCGGGTGGTGGGCATGAACATTGTCGACGACCATGGCAACGCCACGGTGCTTCACGCAGACATCGTTGTCGACGCCACCGGAACCCGATCTGTGCTTGGTAAACACTTTGGGTTGACCCGCCCCATCGAAGACCTCAAAGCCACCGCGACCTGGTGCTATGTCCGCGGCGCTGGGGGCGTAGGACCCCCGCTCGAAAGAGATATTCAGTTGATCGTCACGGTCCCAGAGGGCTGGGTTTGGTTTATTCCTCTCGACGATGAGCGAACCTCCGTTGGCATTGTGGCCACAGATGGTTTGCCAATCGCCGAGGAGCAGTTTTGGGAAATTCTGGCCAAGACCACCCTGCCGCTCAATGACTTCACAGTCGAGGCCGGCCCCCGTGGGCAGCCCTTTCATCACATCAAAGACTGGTCGTATACCCATCGTCGCTTTGTGGGCGATGGGTGGATGATGGTCGGTGATGCTGCCTGTTTTACGGACCCCATTTTAAGCGGCGGGGTGGATTTTGCGATTCGGGGAGCGGCCAACGCGGCGATAGCAATTTTACGAGGAGCCGATGCCAAATCACTTGAGTTTTATCAAAGCCAATTACGCCGAGAGTTCCGCGCCTATCTGCGGTTGGCTAGGTATTGGTATGCGAACAACCGCGCGGTCGAGGGGCTGTTTTGGGAGTTGCGAAAGCTCATCGAGGTGAGTGCCATATCAACGCCGCTTCGGGCTTTTGTGTATATCACCAGTGGCGCATGTGATGCCGACGCCCACTTTCACGTTTTCACCCTGGCCCAAGAAGAGAAAATCTTCAAGCACCTGGGAGTAGATCCTTCTCGGCTGAAAGATGCATTGCGCCGAGCGAAAAGGCATAAAGCCCACATCAAAGTCGACCCCACACCAGACGATTTACACGATGGCTGACTTAGTCGTCTGAGCCTGTATCGTCGTCGGCGCTGCCCGTGTCATCGGCGCTGCCCGTGTCATCGGAGATGGCTGTGTCGGCATCGGCATCAGCATCAGCGTC
>DBIS01000070.1:13497-19896 GCA_002296975.1 Deltaproteobacteria bacterium UBA796
TCAGCATCAGCGTCGGCATCAACATCATCTGGCCGGCATACCCCGTCATCATGATATGTCCGCCCTTCTGGGCAAGGGTCTGCAGAGTCGACCGCTGGGGTTTTGGTGTCACCACCGCATCCCACAATCAACACTGCACCACAAAATAACAAAGCCAATCCACGCATCACATCTCCTCCCCAAACCGGGCTGCAACCCCGCAGCTAACCCAGTTTGCCACAAAACTCCGACTTTCACTCCATAGTAGTGACTCAAAGATCGCATGAAGCTGGGATTCACAACAACCCCGTCGCCGGGTTAGCCCCTGCATCAACGCTCAGCCCTGAGGAAAAAGATGAGTACAGAAAAACTCCAAGTCAGCGAAGAAGATTCCCGAAAAGTAGCCGAGGCTGCCCGTGAATCCACCTGGAAGAAACCCAGCTTTATGAAGGAACTTTTCCTCGGAAACTTCCGCTTCGACCTGATTCATCCGTACCCAGAACGCACCGAGTGGCGACCTGAATTTCAAGAATTTTTTGACAAACTTCAAGTCTTCTTACGAGACACTTGGGACGCTGTTGAGGTCGATCATACTGGCGAATACAATATGGAGCACGTGGCCCAGCTCGCCGAAATGGGTGCATTTGGTATGAAGATTCCCACCGAGTACGGTGGACTTGGCTTTGATCAACTCGAGTACGCTCAAGTGATGGAATTGCTCGGTGTCGCAGACGGAAACCTGACCGCTTTGTTGAGCGCTCACCAATCCATTGGCGTGCCCCAACCACTCAAATTGTTCGGCTCCGATGAACTCAAAGAGAAGTACCTGCCCCGTTGCGCCAAAGGTGAGATCAGCGCCTTCGCCCTCACCGAGCCCGAGGTTGGCTCTGACCCCGCCCGACTGACCACCGTCGTCGAGCTCTCAGAAGATGGAAGCGAATATATTCTGAACGGCACCAAGCTCTGGTGCACAAACGGTACCTTGGCAAAAATGCTCGTCGTCATGGCCAAAACTGCCCACAGCGGAAAAATCTCGGCCTTCGTGGTCGAGACCGAATGGGAAGGGGTCGAGGTTATTCACCGCTGCCACTTTATGGGCCTTAAAGCGCTCGCCAATGCCGTCATCACCTTCACGGACGTGCGGGTGCCAGTCGGCAACCTCATCGGTAAGGAAGGCCGGGGGCTCAAGATTGCGCTCACCACCTTAAACGATGGACGCCTATCCATTCCGAACACTTGCGTGGGCACATCCAAGAGCTGCTTAAGCACCGTGCGCAAGTGGTCTAAGATGCGGGTTCAGTGGGGCCTGCCCATCGGCAAGCACGAAAGCATCGGCCATAAGATTGCCTTCATCGCATCCACCACATTTGCAATGGAGTCCATCGTCAAGCTCACCAGCTACTTGTCCAATGATAAAAAACTGGACCTGCGCCTTGAGAGCGCTGCGTGCAAAGAGTGGAACACCTGCCAAGGTTGGGACATTCTCGACGAGACCATGCAAATCCGAGGTGGCCGGGGCTACGAAACCGAAAAGAGCCTCAAAAACCGCGGGGTAGACGCGTGGCCAGTCGAGCGCCTGATGCGGGATTCCCGGATCAACAAGATTTTCGAGGGTTCCTCTGAGATTATGCACCTTTTGATGGCCCGCGAGGCCGTCGACAAGCACTTGTCCGTCGCTGGCGCCATGGTCGACCCCAAAGCAACCATCGCCGACAAGCTCAAGGCATTGCCGAAGATCGCCCTCTTTTATGGTTGGTGGTACCCCACCCGCTGGCTCAAGGGTTTGTTCACACCCAGCTACCTCAGCTACGGTCGATGGGCCGGCCATCTCCGCTTTATCCATCGCACAGCAGCCAAACTCGCACGAGAAAGCTTCCACGGCATGGTGCTCTTTCGCGAAAAGATGGAGCGCAAGCAGGTCTTCTTGTTTCGCCTCGTCGATGTGGTCAACGAGCTCTTTGCCATGACCGCGTCGATCGCCCGGGCCATCGCCCTCGAGAAGCGCAATGCCAAGGGTGCCGCAGCCGCTGCAGAGCTCGCCGACATGTTCTGTGCCAACAGCCGCCGAGTGATCGAGGACCGCTTTTACCAGCTTTGGAATAACGATGACGATCAAAAGGTCGCCATCACTAAGCGGGTCATGAACGACGAGTTCCTATGGATGGAAGAAATGGCCCAACTTCTCGAGCCCGTGGCCTCAACAGACAAAGTACAAGCGCCCGCAGCAAAATAGGACCTGACGCAGCTCAGCCTAAAACAGGTTGAGCTGCGCCCAGGTTAAAGCGCCAAATGCTTTCCGTCTTCGCCGCCATCATCGCCCTCGTCATGGGGGTTGCAATCGTCCCCGTCACCCGAGCGAAGCCCGCTTGGATGGCTGCCCTAGACGGCTTTATGTTGGTCGGTGTGGGTGGCGTCTTGGTGATGGGCTTGCTGCCTTATAGCTTTGAGACCGCCGGTTGGTGGGCCATTGTGGCGGCCGCGATTGGGGCTGGCCTGCCCGCATTGCTCGAACGTGGCCATCACCACGATGAACACACCCACGACTCCATCGCCTTTTTGTCCATCGCCGCCCTCGGACTCGCCGTCCATGCATTTTTAGACGGCGGCGCTTTGGCCGCTCGACAAATCGACGACGCCAAACACACACGCGCCCTCGAGCTTGGGGTCTTATTGCACCGACTGCCCATGGGGATAATGCTCGGCATGCTGGGGGGCACCAACCGAATGCGCCAGGCTTGGATAGCCGCGGGTGTTGTGGCCATTGGGACCATCGGCGGATTTTTGATGGGGGTTTCAACCCTGCCATTGCTTGGGCTCAAAGGTCTAGCACTCTTCCAAGCGCTCGTGGCCGGCACCCTCGTTCATGTGATTTACACCCACAGCCCCATCCGAAGCCCAAGCGGCCATCGCCGTGCCAACACGATTGGCATGCTCGGCGGCTTACTCTTCTTGGCCGCGGTAGAGAGCCTGCACCACTGAGTCGAAGGTGTGGTGTTAAGCCCTAAATCGCGACCCTTTTCACAGGAAAACAGCCATGTCTTCATACAGCCCACTCACCGCGCCCGTCCCGACTTCGGATCTGCCGAAAGGCATCCCGTACATCGTCACCAACGAGGCCGCGGAGCGCTTCTCCTTTTATGGGATGAAGGGCATCTTGATCATCTTCATGACCAAGTACATGCTGGATGCACAAGGCGTCGCAGACTTTATGGGCCCCGATGAGGCCAAAGGCTACTACCACCTGTTCACCTCGGCGGTGTATTTCACCCCCTTCTTTGGCGCGATCATCGCCGACGCATTTTTTGGAAAGTACAAAACCATCCTGCTCTTGTCGGTCGTGTACTGCTTTGGCCACTTCGCCCTCGCCCTCGATGAAACCCGAATGGGCCTCGCGGTTGGGCTCGGCCTCATCGCCTTGGGTTCTGGTGGTATCAAACCCTGTGTGTCCGCCCATGTCGGCGACCAATTTGGTAAAACCAACGGGCACCTACTCGAACGTGTTTTTGGCTGGTTTTATTGGGCCATCAACCTGGGCGCTTTCGCATCGACCTTGCTCACACCCTGGCTGTTGGCCAACTACGGTCCCCATCTCGCCTTTGGCATTCCCGGTGTCTTGATGGCGATGGCCACCGTCTTCTTTTGGATGGGCCGCAAGGTCTTCGTCCACATTCCTCCTGGCGGCGTGGCGTTTTTAAAGGAGACCTTCTCGAAAAAAGGTTTGGGCTCATTGGGTCGCCTGTTGGTCATCTACGCTTTCGTCGCAATGTTTTGGGCTCTATTTGACCAAACCGGGTCAGCGTGGGTGCTTCAGGCCGAAAAATTAGACCGAACATTTTTGGGTGTCGAGTGGCTCCCCAGCCAAATTCAGGCCATCAACCCCATCACCATTTTGGTCTTCATCCCGATTTTCAATGGCATCTCGGCCCTCAAGTGGCCTGGGCTGTACACCATCATCAGCCGCACTTGGGCCCTCACGCCCTTGCGCAAAATCGGCATCGGCTTTTTTATGACCGTGCCCGCCTTTTTGATTCCGTCTTGGATTGAAAGCCAACTCGCCGCTGGGGTTGAGGTCAACATCGCCTGGCAATTATTCGCCTATGTGGTGCTGACGGCCGCAGAGGTCTTTGTGTCGATCACCTGCCTTGAGTTCTCTTATGTTCAGGCACCCAAAAAGATGAAGTCACTGGTCATGGCCTGCTTTTTGATGAGCGTGTCTTTGGGCAACATCTTTGTGGCAGCAGTAAACTTCTTCATCCAAAACGAAGACGGCAGCTCAAAGCTTTCTGGTGCTGACTATTACAACTTCTTCGCCCTGTGCATGCTCGCGACAGCCATCATCTTCATTCCCGTCGCGATGGGCTACAAAGAAGAGCGCCATATGCAAGACGAAGAAGGTAGCGACGACGACGGCGCACCCCCCATGCCGCCTAAAAAGACCAGCCTTTTAGGTGCCGAGACTGTCTCCGACGAGGCCTGATCTTACTGAACATAGCCCAAGGCCCGCAGCTGCTCTACGGCCTCTGCAGGTACAGCCAGGCTCTCGGTGTGGCTCACATCGGGCATGGCTTCTCGCGCCCGCTTAAGCAGCGCTGCGCTCGGCGCCCCCTTGGGCTTGGTCATCGACGGGTCGGCCTTTAAATCAAAAACCGCAGACACACCGTCATCCCGAATGAGCACTGCTGTCTCACCCTCTCTGAACAGCCGCTGCCCTTGGGTGAAGGCACCGCCAACATTTTTGGCGAACACGGGCATGGGCCAAGCCCGAGCAAGGATGGGGCCGCGTCGTTTTTTACCGCCAACAACGGGCAATAATGAGCCGGCCAGATCCTCTTCGATCCCCGAAAGCTCAATCAAGGTTGGGTACACATCTCGGAGGGACACCGGTGTGGACACGCGCAGGCCCGCCTCAAGCCTGCCAGGGGCGGCGATGACCAACGGTATGTGGGTGACCTGCTCATAAACCCGCAACCCATGCCCTATCAGACCATGCTCCCCCAAATATTCCCCATGATCACTGGTCACAGCGACAATCCCATCACCGTGACCATTGGCGTTCCAGGCACCAACAAGCTCCACCATCGCCCGGTCTAGGCGGAGCATTTCCCCGTCATAGAGGTCGCGAATAAATTCAAGATCTTCAGCGTCGAGAACCAACTCACCTTTGGCGAAGGCCTCCTCACCGGTGAGCTTGTCTGGTGAAGGTCGCTGATTGAGTGCCAAAGCTGGCGGCACACGCCCGGCGCTGTAGCGGGCCACCCATCCATCGGCATCGGCCTCTAAAAAGCGTGCCTTATGTTGACGAGACCACGGAACCTCCGGTGATAGCGCATAGGGCGCATGAGCGGCCATGAGGTTCACGAATAAAAACAACGGGCGTGGGTCGTTATTGGCCAACAAAGCCTTGGCCTCGGCCACCACCACCGCGTCTTGCTTGAGCCATTCCGCACGCTCAAAACCTCGGGTGAGGCCCAGCTTGGGGTCGAGTAAACTGTTGGAGGCCAGAGACACCGTCCGGTAGCCTGCGGCCGAAAACCGTTCGGCCAAAGTCGGCAAATCCGTCCGCATCGGCGACATGCGCCAATAGCCGGTGCTCGGATCAACTTCATCGGAGGCGTCCGACCAATGGGCACCACTGACCCAGGGGGGCTCGCCTGTGAACAATGCCGCGTGACTGGGCCAAGTCCAAGTGCCAGAGGTGGTGACATCTTCAAACAAGACACCGGCCGAGGCGATGGCATCAAACTGAGCCGAGGTTGGGCGGGTGGCACCGTAGACACCCAGCCGATCGGCCCGCACGGTGTCGAGCACCACCAACAACACATCGGGTCGGGGGGCTATTTGAGTGGTACAGCCGCAAAGAACGGCCAATACTGTCAGCCTGCTGAGGCTCATTCTTCGTCGATGGTCGGTGAGCGTTTGAGCACACGGGCGATGAAGGGCGTGGCGATCACCGTGACCAATATTCGGGCTGGTTGACTCACCTTCGCCGCCACCCACGCACCGAATAGCAAGCCGCCGGTCGCCGATGCCCCTTCGACTTCAACCCCTTGCTTGATGGCGATAACATAGCCGATGAGCACCATGGCCCACAGGCTCAGATAGGTGCCCATGGCAACCTTTCCGTATTCCTTTTGAAGGCGTTCCCAGCGTGTTTTCAAACGATTCCATGAAAGCATTGTGGACCCTCACCCGGCAAGGGCGCGACGGCAAGGGTTACAGCAAGTCGATGAATGAAAAGCCTCGGATTCTGATCATGGGTTGTGGCGGCATCGGCGGGGTGCTGGCCGGCTGTTTGGCTGCCGACAACACCGCCCAACTGCAGGTGGTCTCGTCCAACCCCAACATCACAACTGCCATTCAGGACGGTGGGCTGGAAGTAATTGCCGCTCACGCTTCGTCTGTGAGTCACATTTCGATTTC
>DBIS01000069.1:0-28696 GCA_002296975.1 Deltaproteobacteria bacterium UBA796
GTCATAATCGCAATCCCAGTCTGCACAGTCGAGGTAGCCATCACCGTCGTTGTCGATACCATCGTCGCAATCGGTTTCGCTTTCTTCGCTGCCGCCGACCGTGCCGTCGTAGTCGCCAAAGTCTGCGGCGGAGCGAGGCAACACAGAATACTTCTCAAAGCTGTAAGTCAGAGGGCCTGTGAGTGAGCTGTAGGTCGCTCCATCTTCCGCTGCGTAGTTGGTGAAGACATTGTCGATCCAGCAACCGATGGTGAGCTGCACTGCGCCCCACTCGTACAGCTTGGAAGCGTCTGCGATCTCGGCGTTGTTGATTTGCACCATCACGCTCTCGTAGGGTTCCCAGCTGTCCGGTTCGGTGTCGATAACGGTCACGACCACCTCGGCGCCCTCGCCAGACTTGGTGATATCTCCCGCGGTCTTGACCACAAGTTGGGAGTTATCAAAAAACTCTTTGTACTCACCGGTGATGGTCACCACATCGCCGATGGTGGGCACATAGTCCACTTCATCCCAGGTGAAGACGTAGATGCCATTGTATTCGCCGCCTGCCGCGTCTTGAACGAAGAATGCAGGGTAGTCCCCTTCGATTAACTGGGAGGTCACGACCACATCTTGGACGGTTACGATGGTGCCTTCGTCGAAGGTGTTCATTTGCACATCGTAAATGGTGGTGCCTTCACCGCTAGCACTGCCGCTACCGTCTTCGCCCGACTCATCTTTGGCTGTATTTGGCTGTATGCAGGCCCCCAAAACCAAGGTGCTTGCGAAGAGGAAAGAACAGCGATTGAACAACTTGGACATCTTATGCTCCGTGGCCTAAGCCATAAATTACGAGGCGCAGGAATACTCGGAGGAAGGCACAATGGCAAGTGATGCATTGGTCATAAACGCGATTACTCGGCGCTTTGGCAACCGATTGGCCCTCGATTCGCTGAATTTGGCGGTGGACGAAGCGGAAATATACGGGTTCCTTGGGCCGAATGGCGCGGGCAAGACCACCGCGATTCGCTGCATTCTCGGCCTCATCTCTCCGGACAGTGGCACCGTGAGCATTTTTGGAAACACCGACCCGGTGTCGCGACTCGTTTCGGTTGGCGCGATGGTCGAGACCCCTGCTTTTCATGAGTTCCTATCGGGCCGAGATAACCTTGGTTTGAGTGCAGCTTATGGTCAGATGGACCCAAGCGTTATCGCCCCAGCGATGGAGCGTGTGGGGCTGCACGACCGGGCCGACGATTTGGTGTCGACCTATTCTTTGGGCATGCGTCAGCGTTTGGGTTTGGCCCGGGCAATTCTGGGCGATCCCCGCCTGTTGATTCTTGATGAGCCGACAAATGGCATGGACCCCAGGGGAATGAAAGACGTCCGAGAGTTGCTGGTGAAAATGGCAGCCCAGGGGACGACGGTGTTTATCTCTTCACACTTGCTGGCAGAGGTGGCCCAACTTTGCTCTCGAGTGGGCATCCTCGATCGCGGGGTGTTGGTTCACGAGTCCACCGTCGATGCAGGCTTAGAAGACACTTACCTGTCTATGACCCGAGGGGGAATCGGATGAAACGCCTGATTTTAGCCGAAATGGTGGTTTTGTTTCGTCGGCCCACCGCTCGGGCAATGCTCGCCGTCTCAGCAGGGCTAGCGTTTGTCGTGGTCTTTGTTCTCGGGGGCCTTCAAGGCAGCAGTGTACAGTTTAACGGAAAGCCGATCCCCGAGATTATGAGCTTTTCAGGCCCCGACGCTGGGCTTTGGGCTTTGCAGCTCCGGCACTTTTTTGTGATGCCCTTGTTTTTGTTGACCTTGGCGGGCCAAAGCGTCGCTGGTGAGCGGTCGAGTCACCTGATGCGCGAGCAGCTGGTGCGGCCTGTCTCTCGTCATCAGATGCTTTTGGCCAAGTTGATAAGCTTGTGGTTGTTTTCGGTGGTGGCCCTGGCTGTGGGCGGGCTTGTTTCTGTCGGTCTTGCGAGCCCTTGGCTGGGGGTTGAGGGGCCGTGGTCACAGTGGATGGCTGGCTTTGGCCTGAGCGTTCTCACCGATTTGGGTGTGTTGGCTTTGGGTTTTGTTTTGTCCAGCTTTTTTAGGTCCACCGCCGGGGTGGTGATCGCGGGCTTGATGGTTTTGGGAGTGGACTGGGGGGCGCGCTTGGGGCTTTCGGCGCTTGGATTTTTGGGTATAAAGTCTGCTGTCGGCTTGAACGAGTTCATGCTCGGAACGGGGCTTAATCTTTGGTCATCTGTGGGCCCTGACTGGAGATGGTCGTCCTTGGTCGCGCTCGGGTTATGGGTGGCGGCCATGCTTTCTGTTGCACGGTTTCGCTTGAATCGTTTGGATGTGCCTTGAGTTTGGTCTCTGTGGAACCGTTATGATTATCCTGCAGAGGAATAGGATGAGGGCCCATGTCAGGAACTGAATTTTTAAGCCGAGAAGAAGCGGTTGTTGCCCATTTGTTTTGGGCGATGCTGGCGGTAGAACAGGTCAGCGTGATGATCTCTGGGCGGGCGGTTTCAGGCACTTTATTGGCACCCGACTCCGAGGCCCACGCGGTGGTATTTTCCCCCACACCGGGTCAGTCCCTCCCCGATCGGGTCCTAAAAAAGGGAAAAATCGTATTGGTGAAGTACGCATCTTTGGATGATGAATACCAATTCAAATCTCAAATTTTACAGGTGGACGCAGTCAAATGGTTGTTGGCTATCCCCCGAGATATTCGTCGTAATGACCGTCGAATGATTGAGCGATCTTTGGTGTATGCGAGCCGTCGACACACCGTGTCTGTGCTAAAAAGCGACGGGCGCCACCGGGTTTTATTGGTGCACGACCTCTCCCCCGCGGGCATTGGAATCACCTACGATTCACAGATCGACCGCTTTAAAGAAGGCCAAGTGCTTCGGGGGACCTTGAATTTACCGGGTCATGATGATTTGGATATTCGGTTTGAGGTGGTCACCATATGCGTATTTTCTGGAGATGCTTCCCATTGCTTGATGGGGTGTCGGTTTGTGGGTTTGGGTTTTTCTGGCTGCGAAAAGGTCGCGACCGCTCTGGATGGGTCGGGCTAGCCAAGCAGCCGCATGGCTATCACGCCCAGCCAAATCGCACCCAAAGCGCTGGCGATTGGCAGGGTGACGCGCAGGGCTGAGTTTGCTGCCAAAGGGCGGTGATTTTTTAAACCCCACCACACCGCGAAGCCAGACAAGGGGGTCAGCAACAAAGCCCCGGCCCCAATCGCGATCAACTGTCCTGTCGACAAAGAGGTGTCGTTTTGGTGGCGCCGGGCTTGGGTGTGCTTGGCTGCGACCGCGAGCTGTACTGGGCTTGGGTCGGGCTGCTCGCCGTTAATGATTCGTTCGGCGGCTTCGCGGAGTTCTTCAGGGTTCAGGTGGGCTGATGAGAAGAGCCAAGCGACGGACATCGCGCTGTCTTTCGGAGTATAGCGGCAGCCTGGACATGACTGTGCCGGGCCGGCTTTGACGCCGCCACATCGGTGACAGACCGCCCTCATATTTTGGCGAGTGGAAGCACAGATTTTGGCCCATCGCCGGGTTGAGGCCGAATTTCGCCTTGAGGGCAGACGGTCCAAAGCTGTTCGAGTGCGCAGGCATCGCCCAACACCAACTGCTCTGCGCGTTCGTCATGGCTGCCCATCCACATCACATCCGCACCCCCCATCGCGGCGGTTGCCGCCCATTCTGCAGCGCGGACGGCGCGTGGTCCAAAACGGGACAGGGGGCGATTTCCGGCGATAAAAATGGCGGTGTTTTCTCCGGCTTTGGCCACACGAAGCGCGTCGATCTCGGGGGATAGCAAGCGGGTCCATCGGGTGTACTGAGCGAAGGTGTCGGCCTTGGGTGAGCACAGGCAAGCGAGGGCTAAGGCTGGGTGGCTATCGCTTTCATCATGAGAGACAAAGCGCTCTCCGAGGGTGGTCAACAGGTTTGCCATCCACGGTGCGCGTTCGTTGATCCCGGTGGGAAAGCGTTCGCCGTCGATCACGACCGACATGATGGCGATCGACAAGATGTCCCATGAGGCCCCAAAGAATGCACTGACCTCCAGCTTGAGTGTGTGGTCTCGCCCGAGCCCGAGAGACAGGCGAGGTTCGGCCCCCGCTTGTTGTCGGAGTTGTGCACACAAAAGTGGGTCCAAGAGAATGCTTAGGCCAACCTTGATTTTACGCTTTTTATGGTCGGACACCAGGCTTTTCGCGATTTGGCGGTCGGTCCAATTGGCTTGGGTTGGTGTGGACTCCACAAAGACCTCGGCCTCGTCTACAGAGGAGATCAAGCCCCAACGAAGCAAAAGCCGGCGCATTGTTGGCTCCGAGAGGGCTGCGAAAGCGAGGGCAAGCCCGTCGCCAACCGCGGTGGCCGCCAAGCTCGGGCCTTGGATCCGAACGCTGCGGTTGAGGGCGTCGATGGAAAAATGAGGCAGGTCGGCAAGGCCTGATATGGTGAGGCTGCGGATATACATGCTCAATTTCTAAGCCTTTGGACAGCATTCGCAAGTGGCTTACGGTACCATCTGGACCAATGGAGAAGCGAATGTCAGACAAAGCCCCAATGTGGTTGACCCGAAGTGAAGACGTGGTCGCTCATCTGTACTTTGCTGCGGCTGAAATCGGCTCTGCGATCATGGAGATAGGGAGCTTGAAAATTCCCGGCTCGCTCTCCTTTCCCAACGCTGAGAGTTGTACCTTTAGTTTTTTCTCTCATGGTGAGGTCGATCTGAAGGCCACAGCGGTCACACCGGGCAGCGTGGTTCGCTTTGATTACAACCAAGGCGAGTCCACATATAGCTTTATCTCTGAGGTTTCTGATATATCGGATCAACAAACCAGGAGACGGTGGCGGATTCGTTTCCCCAAGGCCATCGAGCGAAACGAGCGTCGTTTGGTTCGACGACATCGGGTATTTGCCCGGCCGGGCTTTCAGGTCAACACATCACGTGTAAAGGACCGAGCGCCTTTGGCCTTGTTTGACATCGCTGCTGCGGGTTTGAGCTTTGTCGTCTCGGCCAGGCACAACCTTAAAATCGGCGAGTCCTTCTCTGCCACCATTCATATCCCTGGCTGCGCGCCCATCGCTGCTCATCTGGATTTGAGAAACCTGCGCCCCATGCCTGGAGACAAGTCCAAAAAGCTCGCGGGTTGTCGGTTTTCTGACTTGAGTGGCGAGGACCTCCAGTCGCTGACGACGGCCTTAGCGCAGTTGGGCTGAGCCATGCTGAACCTTCTTCTTTTTCTTAGCGGCGTCGCCTCTGCCGGGGGATGGATGGGGGTGGAGTACGTTCCTGCGGGCATGGCTGAGATGGCCTGGGTGGAGCAATCTCAACTCAGCGGTAGCTTGGTGGGCGAGCGGGACGGGCTGTTGGTGCCTGCCTTGCGCAGTGTAGGGGGCTATGTTTGGGGCCGCCATGGGGTGGTGGGTGGTTTGTCCGTTGCTCGGGTGGCCACTACGGTTGTCACCACAGACAATCGTGCCACGTCGATTCGCATGGCCACCCGCCCATCGGTGGCGTATCGCTACTGGTGTGTGAAGCCCGCGGTGGAGCGCCCCTTGTTTTATGGAGAGTTGGGTGTTTATGGGGTGGTCCCTTTTGCTGAAGAGTCCGCTCAAGGCGCGTCAGAAGAAGATGAGAAGGCCCTCAATGAAGATGTGAAACAGGCCAAAGGGCGAATCGGCGGCTTGGGCGTCACTTTTGGCCTGGGTGCTGAGGTCCGGTGGAAAAACGGAATGGGTGTTGGCTTGAAGACCGCCCTGATCGCCCACCGAAGCCAATCCTCTAATTCCCAAACTCAAACGGTGTCTTCGTTGCTTCGGGCTGAAACGGCTTTCACGCTTTCTTACTGGTTCTAGCACTTAGATCCTGCGGTATTTTTGATCGGCTTGAATCAAGCGTGTGACAGGCCTTGCTGGACATGGGCATCAACGTTATTCGGCGCGCCCTAATGGTATGGGAAGGCCTCTTGGTTGAGGCGTTGGCGTACCTTCTCACTCGGGTCCTTGTATGAACATCATCCCAGATCCGTTTCAGGTCATCCTAAACACTGTGCCTTTTTTGGTGGCGGTCGTCGGCATGTACCTGATCATTCTTCGGCCGATGCTGGGGTATTTGCTCGAGAGAAAGGCGGCCATCGTGGGTGGTCACGACGAGGCCGCACGCATTGAGGTCAAGATAAAGGCCCGCATGAACGAGGTCGAGATCAAGCTCGAGGCCGCACGGTCTGAGATTACAAGCCTTCGGGCAAACAAACGTGCAGCAGCCCAAGTTCTTTATGACGCCGTCATCGCAGAGGCTCAAGCCAAGGCGACCGAGCAAATCACCGGTGCTTTGGGCGAAATTGAGGTGGCGAGACAAGCGGCCAGTGCCCAGTTGAAAATCATGTCAGGCGAGATAGCAGAACAGGTGGCAGGTCAAGTGCTTGGGCGCTCCATCTCGGCGGGGGCTTAAACACCATGACCCTTTTCCTTTTTATGTCTGATGCCCTCGCCGGTGGCTTTTCAGGTGAAGGTGCTTTCCCAGATAAGCACACCATCGCCTACCATGCGATCAACCTGTTTGGCTTGGTGGCTGGGCTCACCTACTTGCTTCGCAACAAAATCAAAGACGCTTTGGCCAACCGGGCCTTGGGTGTTCGAAAAGATATCGACTCATCAAACAAGGCCCGCAAAGACGCCACCTTGCGGTTTGAGGAGCTGGAGTCTCGGCTCGCTGGTTTCGAGGATGAGCTCAGCAAGATGAAGTCCGACGCGGAAGCCGCCGCAAAAACAGAGCACGCAGCGATCATCGCGCGGGCTGAAGACGATGCAATCCGATTGGCCGAGGCTGCAAAGCGCAGCATCGTCGACGAGACCATCCGTGCACGGCAGGCTTTGCGCAAAGAGGTGGCCTTATTGTCTATCGATATCGCCCGCGACAAGCTCAAGGCTGCCCTAAACGCAGATGATGAACTTCGATTGGCCGGTAACTTTATGTCCACCGTCAAAGATCATAACGGAGGGTCCAATGGCTAATGGTTCCATTTCAAGGCGTTACGCCAAGGCGTTTATTCGTTTGGGTCAGGAGACAGACAAAACAGAGTCTTTCTCCGCTGACTTGAACACCTTTTTAGCCGTGCTGGATGTGGGTGAAGGCGAACTTCGGAACGCTTTGACCAATCCCGGCTTGTCGGGCATCGAGCGCAAGGCGGTTGTAGACGCAGTGCTCGCCAGGCTTTCTTTGGAAAAAGACAGCGCAAACTTCTTTCGGCTGTTGGTGGATAAAAATCGTTTTGACGAGTTTGACCATATTCATCGCGCATTCAACGAGATGGCAGATGAGGCCGCGGGCCGTGCCCGGGCAACGGTATCTACCGCTGCTAAGATGGGCGCCGACATGAAGAAAAGTGTCAAAGAGGCCCTTGAGGCGTCGACTGGCAAGACAGTCGAGATCGAGTTTATTGAAGACCCAAGCATCATCGGTGGGATGGTGGCTCAGGTCGGTGATATTTCCTACGACGCGAGCGTGCGTGCACGCCTGGAAGAGCTCCAGTCAGCGTTGATTCGTAACCCAGGCGCTGTGGCCAACGCCTAAGCCCAATCGGAGAAAACATGGACATTCGTGCAGCAGAGATCAGTGAGATCCTCAAAGAACAGATCAAGAACTACGACGCTCGCGTCCAAGTTTCAGAGACCGGTACCGTGCTCTCAGTCGGCGATGGTATCGCTCGGCTTTATGGGCTTCGAAACGCGATGGCGGGTGAGCTTCTGGAATTTCCAGGTGGTTTGATGGGCATGGTGCTCAACCTTGAAGAAGACAATGTGGGTGCAGCGCTCTTTGGCGATGACCGCAACATCAAGGAAGGCGACGTCGTCAAACGGACCGGCAAGATTGTGTCGATTCCCGTCGGGCCTGCCCTGATGGGTCGGGTTGTTGACGCCCTCGGAAACCCCATTGACGGAAAGGGACCCATCGAATCTGATCAGTTCCTTCCAGTCGAAATCAAGGCACCAGGTATCGTCAAGCGCAAGTCGGTGCACGAGCCCATGCAGACCGGTCTCAAGGCCATCGATGCGATGATTCCAATCGGTCGTGGTCAACGTGAGTTGATCATTGGGGATCGCCAGACGGGTAAGACCGCCGTGGCCATCGACACCATCATCAACCAGCGGGTATTCAAAGACGATCCCAAAAAACGCATGCACTGCATCTATGTGGCGATTGGCCAAAAGCAGTCGACCGTGCGTCAGGTTGTGAAGAAGCTCGAAGAGTCGGGTGCTATGGAGTACACCACGGTCGTTTCGGCGAACGCAGCATCTCCAGCGCCGCTTCAGTTCCTCGCGCCGTACACGGGCTGCACCATCGGCGAGTACTTCCGCGACAACGGCATGCATGCGCTGTGCGTCTACGATGACCTTTCCAAGCAGGCGACTGCATATCGTCAGTTGTCTTTGCTGCTTCGGCGTCCGCCGGGCCGTGAGGCTTATCCTGGAGATGTTTTCTACATCCACAGCCGGCTCCTCGAGCGTGCGGCAAAAATGTCCGATCGTGATGGCGGCGGGTCTTTGACGGCACTTCCCATCGTCGAGACTCAAGCTGGCGACGTTTCGGCTTACATCCCAACCAATGTTATCTCCATCACCGATGGCCAGATCTTCCTCGAGTCCGACCTGTTCAACCAGGGTGTTCGTCCTGCTGTGAACGTGGGCATCTCGGTGTCGCGGGTTGGCGGTTCTGCGCAAATTCCAGCCATGAAGCAAATCGCGGGTGCTTTGCGTTTGACCTTGGCTCAATACCGAGAGCTTCAAGCCTTTGCGGCCTTCGGTTCTGACCTCGACGTGGCCACTCAGCAGCAGCTCACTCGAGGTGCAGCCATGGTTGAGATTCTCAAACAAGGCCAGTATGTGCCCCTGACCGTCGAGATGCAGATTGTGCACTTGCTCGCGGGTGACAGCGGTGCTTGTGATGAGATCGTCGGGCCCAAGGTGGGCGAATTCATCGCAGCTTTGACCAGTCAGTTTGAGGCGAATCACAACGATTTGCTCACCGATATTCGCGAGGTCGCGACATTCAAGAAGAACGACTTGAAGGAGCGAACCATCGCGGCCATCAAAGAATTCCGGTCTACTTGGTCCTAATCTTTTTTCTAAGGAGCCAAAATGGCTTCCCTTCGTGACACACGCCGGCGGATTACGTCGGTCAAAAACACCCGACAGATCACCCGAGCCATGAAATTGGTCGCGGGTGCCAAGCTGCGTCGGGCGACGTCAGCGGCCACTGCGGCCAAGCCTTACCAGCAAACCTTGGTCCGTGTGCTTGGGCGCGTGGTGGGCAAGGCGGGTGATACTCAGCATCCTTTGTTGACCAAGCCCGATAATGACACCGATGTCGTCATTGCGGTGATGAGTAGCGATCGCGGGCTTTGTGGTGGCTTCAACAACCAGTTGCTTCGCAAAGTTCAATCTGACATCGACGCGATGATCGCCGATGGAAAAACCGTTCGGCTGCTCACCTTCGGCAAAAAGAGTACCGCCCACTTTAGCAAGCGTGGGTACACCGTCGAAGCGTCAACCATCGATCTCGACCCTTCCGAATACAGCGGTGAGGCCCAGAAGCTGGCCGACAAGCTGATGGTTGAAATGGCAGAGAATGGTTTTGAGCGGGCTTTTGTGGCCTTCAACGATTATCGCTCAGTGTTGTCTCAGATTCCAACCTTGGCACAAGTTCTGCCGATGGTCGTCGATGAAGAGTCCGACAGTGGCGGTGGAGACATCATATACGAGCCCGACGGAGCTGAGCTTCTTGGTCGGTTGCTTCCCATGGCCTTGCGCACACAACTTTTCCAAGCCTTCCTGGAGACCCAGGCAGGCGAACAAGCCTCTCGGATGGCGGCGATGGACGCTGCCACTCGAAATGCTTCAGACCTTATCGATGACCTGACCCTGCTGTACAACCGCGGACGTCAGGCAGCCATTACCACCGAACTCACAGAAATCGTGTCGGGTGCGGAAGCGCTTTAAGCGGGCCGCCCACAGGAGAACATCATGTCAGATATCACAGGAAAAATCGTTCAGGTCACAGGCCCAGTTGTGGATATTGAGTTTCCCCCCGGAAAACTTCCAAACATCTACTCTGCCGTCACACTGACCAATGCCTTCATCGACGACACAGAGGACAACCTCGTGGTCGAGGTGGCCTTGCACTTGGGCGAAAACACCGTCCGATGCATCTCGATGGACACCACCGATGGTCTTGTTCGCGGTCAGCCCGCCAAGGACACCGGCGAGCCCATCAGGGTGCCAGTTGGTTCGGGCGTGCTCGGGCGGATCATGAACGTGTGCGGCCAGCCTGTAGACGAGATGGGCCCAATCGTTTCTGAGAAAACAGCCTCGATTCACCGCCAACCTCCAGGCTTCGTCGACCAGAGCACCGAGGTCGAAATGTTCGAAACGGGCATTAAGGTCGTCGATTTGCTCGCCCCCTACTCTCGAGGCGGAAAAATCGGCCTCTTCGGTGGAGCGGGTGTTGGCAAGACAGTGCTCATCATGGAGCTGATCAACAATGTTGGCCTTAAGCACGGTGGTGTGTCGGTCTTTGGTGGTGTCGGCGAGCGGACCCGTGAGGGCAACGACTTGTGGTTCGAGATGATGGAAGCTGGTGTTATCAACGCCAAGCAAGAGGATGGTCACTTGGTGTTGTCCGATAACGGACTTCCGATCATCGAGACCGAAGGGAGCCGCGTGGCTTTGGTGTACGGCCAAATGAACGAGCCCCCTGGAGCCCGTGCGCGGGTTGCATTGTCAGCGCTCACCATTGCTGAGCACTTCAGAGATGAAGAAAACCAGGATGTGTTGCTCTTTATCGACAACATTTTCCGCTTCACCCAAGCGGGTTCCGAAGTGTCCGCACTTCTTGGCCGTATTCCAAGCGCTGTTGGTTACCAGCCGACCCTCGGTACAGAGATGGGAATGCTTCAAGAGCGGATCACCACCACTCAAGATGGCTCGATCACTTCTGTTCAAGCGGTGTACGTACCAGCGGACGATCTTACCGATCCCGCACCAGCGACCACCTTCGCTCACTTGGACGCAACCACAGTGCTCAACCGGAAAATCGCCGAGAAGGGCATCTACCCCGCGGTCGATCCACTCGATTCGACCAGCCGGATTCTTGCCCCCGATGTGGTTGGCGACGAGCATTACGCGGTGGCTCGGAGTGTTCAGCAAGTGCTTCAGCGCTACAAGGACCTTCAAGACATCATCGCCATCTTGGGTATGGATGAGTTGTCGGACGAAGACAAGGCCATCGTGGCCCGTGCGCGGAAAATCGAGAAGTTCCTGAGTCAGCCATTCTTCGTGGCCGAGCAATTCACGGGCTTCAAGGGTAAATACGTCTCCAAAGATGACACCGTCCGCGGTTTCAAGGAGATCCTTGAAGGCAAGCACGACGACCTTCCAGAGCAGGCTTTTTACTTGGTCGGCACCATCGAAGAGGCGATTGAGAAAGCCAAGGCGATGGCTGCGAGCGCCGCATGAGCCTGCATCTCGAGATCGTCACACCATCAGAGATCGCTTTTAGCGGTGAGTGTGTGACGGTGACTGCGCCGGGTTTACTCGGTGAGTTCGGTGTCTTGGATGGTCACGCTCAAACACTGGCTGTGACGGTCGCGGGCGTGGTTCGGCTACAGACGGCGAGTGGAGAACTTCAGTTTGTGGTCGGCCCGGGTTTTGCAGAGGTCGGCCCTGGGCGGCTCACCTTGCTGGTCGACTTGTGTGAGCCTGGCGATGCGGTTGACAAGGCCGCTGCCAAGGCTGAAATTGCTGCGGCTTATGGCGTGCTCAAAGTTAAATCTTCAGAGTCCGAAGAAGGCTTAAGCGCCCGCAGGCAAGTCGATTTGGCGACGGCCCGTTTGGCTGTCTAAATCCAGCAATCCTTCTTTGAACGGCCCCATTGGGGCCTTTCTTTTTGGGTCGCGTTAGCCTCCATCAATGGATGATATTCTCACCATAGATGGCACCACCCTCGGCCTCCAGGATGTGGTAGATGTGGCGCGAAAAGCGCGGGTTGTGCGCTTGGCTGATCACGCGAGAACAGCCATGGCTGCTTCTTATGCCTGGGTGGCCAAAGCTTGCACCCTAGATCAGCCAGTGTATGGGGTAAACACCGGTTTTGGTTCGTTGGCTCGGCTTAAAATCGACCCGGCTCAGACCAGTCAGTTGTCCTTAAATTTGCTGCGTTCTCACGCCGCCGGTGTGGGCAAGCCGGTGTCGGTCGAGGTTGTTCGGGCCATGATGTTGCTTCGGGCGAATGCGCTCGCCAAGGGTGCGAGTGGATGTCGGCCAGTCTTGGTTGACACCTTGCTTCAGATGCTTGCAGCAGAGATTACGCCTGTGGTGCCTTCACAAGGAAGCTGTGGGTCTTCGGGTGATTTGGCCCCATTGGCCCATCTCGGCCTGGTTTTGGCGGAGGGTGATCACGGAGAGGTCATTTGCCGAGGTAAGCGGATGAGTGCTGCTGAGGGGATGGCGCTCGCCAAGATACCGCGGCTTCAGATGGAGGCCAAAGACGGTCTGGCCATCACAAATGGGGCTCAGTTGACCACAGCAATCGGTGCGCTGGCCATATTCGACACGATAGCGTTGGTCGAAGCAGCGGAGCTTTCGGCTGCCATGAGCATAGAGGCTTTGCGGGGTGCATCACGGGCTTTTCGGGCTGGGGTGCATGCGGTGCGTCCATATCGGGGGGCCATCGCGACGGCGTCGAATCTTCGGGTGCTCTTTGAGGGCAGCGAGTTGATGGACTCCATGCCAGAGAAGCTCCAAGATGCCTACTCCTTGCGGTGCACACCACAGGTTTTGGGTGCTTGCCGAGATGCCATCCAGTATGCACTGAGCCAGATTTCTATCGAGCTTAATTCGGTGACGGACAACCCTTTGATATTGCTGGATGAGCCCGATGAGAACAAGGCGTTCAGCGCCGGAATGTTCCACGGGGAACCGGTCGGGATTCCTCTGGATGTGCTAAAAATCGCCATCTCTGAGGTGGCCAGCTTGAGCGAGCGCAGATTGTATCGGCTCACCACGGGCAGCTTGTCTCAGCGTTTACCCCCAGCGTTGGCATCTAAGGATCGCCCGGAGCTTGGGATGATGGTACCCCAGACGACCGCGGCCGCTTTAGTGAGTGAAAACAAAGCGCTTGGTTGGCCGGCCTCGATCGACTCGATCCCCACCTGTGAGGATCAAGAAGATCATGTGGCCATGAGCACAACCGCAGCACGTCGAGCGTCGCGGGTGCTCGACAATGCCACACGTGTTGTGGCCATCGAGATGTTGGCTGCGGTCCGTGCGCTCGAGTTTCGCACCCTTGAGGCTCCGGGTTTGCAGTTGGGAGCGGGCACGACCGAGGGCCTCCGCCGGGCGCGACTGGTTCTTGACGGCCTGGGTGGTGTGGTCACGCCTTCGGTTGCCATCGAGGCCCTCGCGGCCTGGATTCACAACGGCGGACATTTGCAGGTTGTTTCGGGTTTGGAGGTCATCCAATGAGCGTTCAGATCGACGGAAGATCGCTGCGTTGCCTCGATTTGGCGGCCATCGCGCATGGCGAGCAGGTGCAATTGTCGGGTGGTGCACGCCAACGGATGGCGTCCAATGTGGCGTCTATGCCGATGGGCCCCAGTGTTCTTGAAGAAAAGCGTCATTGGCTGGTGGGCGGTTTCGCCGAGAATATGGACGCAGACACCCTTAGCAAAACCTTTATACTCGGGCATTGTGCCGGTGTGGGCGAGCTGCTCCCTGCGCTTTTGGTTCGGGCCACGATGGCTGCTCGGGCCAATGTGCTCGCGAATGGCTGTACGGGATGTCGGCCTCAGGCCGCAGAGGTTTTACTGGACATGCTTAATCACGGTGTGGCGCCCGAGGTTCCGTCACAGGGCAGTGTCGGTGCGGCCGGTGATTTGGCCCCTCTGGCCCATATTGCAGCGGTTGCATGTGGCTATATCGGTGAGCCTCACCCTTTGGTGGCGGCCTATCAGCCAAATCCGAAAGAAGCGTTGGCGTTGATCAACGGCATCTCGATGACCACGGCCCTTGGCGCCATAGCGGTGGTTCGTATCCAGCGAGTCTTGGATGCCGCTATTTTGGCGACGGCGATGACCATGGAGGCAATGGGCGTCGACGCCGGCTGTATTGATGAACGATTGCTCAAGGCTCGCAACCATCCAGGCGGGGTCGTCGTGGGTCAGCAACTGCGGGCTTTACTTGAGGGCAGCACCCAGGTGTGTTCGCCCAAAGGAGCGAGCGCCTTCTCCATTCGGGCCGCTCCAGCCGTCATGGGTACGCTCGTCGATCAGTTGGCGTGTACCCGAACGGTCATTGAGCGCGAGCTTAATGGTGCAGGAGACAACCCCTTGCTTTTCGATGGCGAGTGGGTCGAGGGTGGAAACTTTCACGGGGCTCCGGTTGCACAGTCCCTCGATGCGATCAAGGTGGCGCTCACTCAGCTAGCCACCAGCTCAGAGCGTCGGACTTTTCGGTTGACCTACGGCCAGCTCTCCAAGGGGCTCCCTTCTTTTTTGGTGCGCGGAACGGGACTAAATAGTGGCTTTATGCTCGCCCAATATACTGCCGCCTCATTGGCGAGTGAGTGTAAGGGCTTGTCTTTCCCGGCCTCAGTCGACACCATTCCCACTGTTCAGCACCATGAAGATCATGTGTCTATGGGGCCCATCTCAGCTCGAATGCTGCTCGAAACGACAGAGTGTGTCGCGGATATTGTGGCGATAGAGCTTCTGGTCGCAGCCCAGGCCCTCGACTTGAGAATGCGTGGGATGGCCTTTGATGCCGAAGGAGAAGCCGTCCCGGCTGAGCCGGTCATTTTGGCACCAAAGATAGCGGCCGCCCACCGTCGGGTTCGCAAGCACATCGCCTATTGGGCCGATGACGAATTGCTGCATCCAGCGATTAAATCTGCGGGTGATTTGGTGCGAACTGGAGAAATACTGGGGCATACGCACCCTTGGTGAGAAACTTTTAAAGTGCTAAGTCTTTAGAACTACTTAACTTTTTATTTGGATGTGCAAGGACTGGACAGGTGTCGGCTGACCGGCAGTTTTTGATATTTGATCGGCGATGAACTTCGTTGGGCGTTGGGGGCAATCTCCAACCAAACCCCAAACAAAACGGAGAATCTCATGCGTTCAATCACCCTTCTTTCCTTGTTCTCTTTCGCTTGCTCCAATGTCGTTCCATCGGATGTGAGCGTCGAGCCTAAGAAAAATACCAATGAGGCCGCCGGTTCTGGCGAATCTGAGACCGGTCAGACCGGTTTAGAGTCTGAATCTGATCACAGTGGCGCCGACACCGAGGCGGGTGAAAGCGACCAAGAGTCCACTGAGGATGCTCCCGCCGACGCGGGCACCGATACACCGGCTGATGAACCTGTCGACGATGCTCCCGTAGATGAAGATGGTGACGGTTTCACCGATGATGTCGACTGTGATGATCATGACTCGCGCATCGCACCTGGTGCCCCGGAGTACTGTGATGGAATCGATACAGATTGCGACGGTGTGGTCGATCCGAGCAACGCCTTAGACGCCCTCACCTGGTACCGGGATGGCGATGGCGATGGCTTTGGTGACCCCCTCGACTCCAGAACATCGTGTGGCCCTCCAGGCGGACCGTGGGTTGCCAACTCAGATGATTGTGATGATTTCAACGCGGACATCAACCCTGAGGCCATCGAGATCTGTGATGGGCTTGATAATGACTGCGATGGCTTGAGTGACCCGCCAACAGCAGCCGACGCTCCGACCTGGCACCTTGATGACGACGCTGATGGTTTCGGGGTAGACACAGAGACCACGGTGGCTTGTCTTCAGCCTGCTGGGGTCTGGACGGAGGCGAGTGGTGACTGTGATGACACAGATGCCCGCATCCATCCCGGAGCTGAGGAGTTTTGCGATGGCGCCGACTTTGACTGCGATGGGGCCGAGGCTGAAGGTATCGCGACATGGTTTGGGGTCGGTGAAGACGCGGTCGACGTGACAAGCCACCTCGAGGCGGGCTTTTTTCGGCGGACAGAGCTTGGTCGCTTGGGCGTGTGTGGAGGGGTGTGGAATACCCGCCTCGAGTTCGATATTTCAGGGCTTAGCGCCTCGATGGGCTCGTCGACCGTTGTAATCCAGGGCTATGGTGACCCGATTTTAGACGGCGGCGATGATGGACGCTTGGTTTTGGTTGAGGGTGGGGTCAGCATCCTCGAAATCGATGGATTGACCTTGAAAAATGGTGAAGCAAACCGTGGTGCTGCGATTTATGGCATGAGTTTGGATTTGAGATTGAGCGACATGATTTTGTCCTCAAACACCACATCTGGCTCAGGGGGTGCCATTTATATAGAGGATGGGAATATCGAGCTCGATGATGTGACCTTTCGAAACAACATGTCGTCGGGATTTGGTGCCCACGGTGGTGCCATCCGGCTGCTCGAAGGGGACATCGAGGGTGCGAACGTGACCTTTTATAATAACGACACTGCTGGATTCGGCAGTGGTGGGGCCATCGCCATCAACGCGGGGTCTGTCACATTTGCTGATGCCTTATTTTCTCAAAATGATGCCACCTATCGCGGGGGGGCGGTTGTGCTTTTCGAAGGGGACTTGACCTTGATTGACTCTTCGGCAGCCCACAACAGCGCCTTGAGTGGCGGTGCTTTTTATGTGGGCGGCGTGGTCGACTTGGAGGCCACGACAGTCGACAATAATGAAGCAAATTTTGGGGCTGGCGTGTACTTGCCTGCCATGTCTGGGGCTGAGGCTGTCTTCTGCAGCTCGGGTGGCGCGAGTCATTCAGGGTTTTTGAACAATCAATCCGATAATGGTGGTGCGGTTTACGCTGAGAGTTGGTGGGGCTACCGGGTTGAGAGCATGGGTTGCGATTGGGGAACGGGCAGCAACGATAACGAGTCTCAGGACATCAAAATCAGCACATATGGTGAGATCGATGCTGGCATGAATGCGACATTTGATTGCACCGCCACCCTGTGTTTAGGAGGGGCTGATTTCGAGTGATGAGTTCGTATTATTGACTTGCGTTCGGCCGCCTGGGTTTCTTTGAAGCCCAGGCGGTTTTTTATGTGGCAAGCTCGGTGTTGGTGGGCGTATCGGCTTGTGCTGCCTCGTCTAAAGCGCTCAGCGCCGACTCATTTTCGCTCTGTTCGTTTGCGAGAGGCAGGCGAATAGTGAAGGTGGTGCCAGCCCCTGGGGATGAGTCAACCTCAAGGGTGCCGCCATGTTGTTTGATGACTTGGCGTGTGATGGTCAAGCCCAAACCCATGCCCTTGCCAACCTGTTTTGTGGTGAAAAATGGCGTGAAGATTCTGGACATGACGTCGGGTGGAATACCCGGTCCATCATCGGTGACCTCGATGCGGACCGAGCGCGCCTCAGGGCGGGTGCGAACCCAGACATGACCGTTTTTTCCGACCGCGTCGACGGCATTTTGAGTGAGGTTGGTGATCGCTTGTTGAAGCTCCTCAGGGACCCCTTTTATGATCGCATCTGGTGCTGCCAGTTCGGGGATTATCTCCACCTCTTTGTTGTCTTTGGGGGCGATCATCGCGAGGACGTCGGCAATATTTTGGTCGAGGTTCATCTCGACGGAGTCTGAGCTGTAGCCTTCTCGTGCGTACCGTCGCATCAAAGCGACGAGTTGTTCGACCTTCTTGATTCCCCGGTCCGAGACGGGCAGCATTTTGTCGATTTTATTTTGGGCCTTGGTAAATCGCTTGTCCCTGTCCGCTTCGCTCAGATCAGGGTCCGTCGCAGCCGCCAGGATTTTCTTGGCGCTCTCCGCAATCACAAAATTCGCATTTTTGATGTAGGCGAGGGGGTTGTGCATCTCGTGGGCAAGCCCCGCTGAAATAATCTCAAAGCTTCGGGCCTGTTCGTTCATAAAGTTTGAGGCTTGGCGATGTTGTTTGGCGAAAAGGTCGGCGATGGCGGCCCGCAACTCGCGGGGGTTGAAGGGCTTGTCCATCACCAAGTCCGCCCCGCTTGCCCGTGCGGTCTCTCGGTCTGCGACTTGATTGCGCGCGGTGAGAATAATGGTCGGAATTTGCGCAAAACGGGGGTCTTTTTGCATGGCCTGAATGAGGCCAGCGCCATCGAGTTTTGGCATGCGTGTGTCTGTGATGACCACATCGGGGAGCTCGGATTTGACCAAAGCGAGCCCCTCTTCGCCGTTAGCGGCCACGTAGACCGCATGGTCTTTCGAGAGAAGGCTTCGGGTGAACTGGAGAATCTCCGGATTATCATCGACCACCAGCACCTTCGTGGGCTTGCTCTGGGAGGGCGCATGTTCAACCGCAGGCGCTTGGGCTTCGATGGCCCCAAAACGATAGTCGTCGGCATTTCGGAGCTGTGGACGCTGCTGGGCTTGCTCTGGGCGGCCGGGCCTTGGCGCTCCCGTGGGCAGGGTAATTGTGAAGCTTGTGCCGACCGATGGCCGAGATTGGGCTTGAAACTCCCCGCCATGCAAATGAATGATTTCGCGGGCCAATACCAGCCCCAGCCCCTCGGGCGAGCGTGGCGGTAGCCATTTTTGGTTTTCTTGTTGGGCGGCAATCGCCTCGATCCAGTCTGGAGGTAAGCCGGCGCCATTGTCACGAATGACAATCTCGGCGCCTGTTTCAGTGGCCGACACCGCCATATCCACCCGGCCACCGTGGCTGGTGGTACGGATGGCTGTGGACACCAAATGGGTCACCGCACGCTCGAGCTTTTCGATGTCGGTGTGGACAACGATTTCATCGTCGCTGGCTGAAAACTCCAGGGTGATGCCTTTGCTCTGAGCAGCCACGATCGCAAAGTTGCTCACAGCCTGAAGCATGCCGACAAGATTGCTTTTTTCGGTTTGTAAGCGCAATAGACCGCTCTCGAGATGGCTTAAGTCCACCAGATCGTCCGAGAGTCTTAAGACCCGCATCGCATTTTTTCGGATGGTTTTCAGGTACTCCATTTGGTTGGCTTGAAAGGTGCCAACATCGCCGCTGAGCATGCTGTCGAGGGGGGACAGCATGAGGGTGAGAGGGCCGCGCAAACCTTCGATTATGCTGCTATAAAATCCGGTTTTAAGGCGCTCCATGTCCTTAAGTTCATCAATATGGGCCCGCTCATTATCGGTGCGCTCGCTCAGGATTTCGACCTGTACGTTGGCTTGAAGCAGCAAGCGGAGGCGGTTGTTCGCGCTGAGTAGGCCAATCACTGAAACGATGACCAAGGCACCGATCGATAGGGCGTCGAGATCGCCCAGAGAGAGTCCGGCGCCAACGATGGCTGCGCTGGATAAACCGAGGCGTGCTGGGGTCCAGCTAAAGAGCAAGGGGAGACAGGCCAATAGGCCGATGAGTCCAAAGCTGAGGGCCTGTGTCGGCAGGGTGCTGAGGGCCATGGTTACAGCGAGCGCTGTGGCCAAAAGCATCCCTAAACGGTCCACTTGAGCGATCACAAGCTTTGGTAATCCCCGGGCTAAAATTAAGAGGCACAGGCTGATGACAACCAAGATCGCGCCGGGCACTATGGCGATGGCACTCAATACGCTGGCGGCCCCAATGAGCACGCTTGCTATGGCGAGGCGTTTAAGGCCTGGGCTGTTGAGCGCCTTGATCGAGGGGGTGATGGGCTCAGTCATCGCGGTCTGCTCCGGTAGAGAAGTTCAAGCGGATGGCGTGGCTATTTTCGGGCGGGTCGGTCATGGTGGCACCGGCCTGGCTCAGGCGCGCCCAGCTTGAGTGCTCGGCAATGATGTTGGGGTTGGCCACCAAGTCCTTGAAAAGCACAGAGACGACCACCGCTTCACCCGATTTGTGGCTTTCGATGGCCTCGAGGCCACCAAATGCGCTGTGTGTGCCCATATGGGCCAAGAGGTCGATAAAGGCCAAGCGGTCTATCAAAACACTGGCGCCACTTTGCAGGCCGCCGCCGACAGGTTCACCCGTGGCGTGTCCGATAAAGTGCTTGGCCATCAAAATAAGCGCGTCGATATTGACTGGACGAGCCGCGAGTCCGGCGGCTGTTTCGATCGCCTGATCATGTGTCTCGTCCACGAGTTCACGGAGCGAGGAGATGCAGTGCTGGGTCCGTTCGACGAGGGCGCGGCCTGATGGGTTCACCGCGTTTATGGCATCGAGGAGGTACGTTTGCTCGCGGTCGAGCATGTCAGAAAAGCCGCTCGCGATGGTGGTTGTGGCCGTGGCCTGGTGGCTCAACGAGGCTTGCTCTGTGTGATCACCGATGTGATCGATGGCTGATGCGAGCATTGTGGTCTCGATATCGAGGTCATCGATCGCGGTCACCAGAGCCACTTCTCTTTTGAGGTAGGCCTCGGCGTCCCCCACCGCTTTGAGCAGCGCTTCAGGGCTTGGCGGATTTGGAAGCACCCGAATTACGCCCCAGTCATTGATGGCAGCCATCAGCGTGTCTCGGTCTGATGTACCCCCCACCAAGATTGCCTTTCCGGGATGGGCGCGGGCCGAAAGTGCTTGGAGTGCTTGGTTTGTGGGGCCACGGATTTCTGCTGCGGTGAGCACCAAAACGGCTGGGCCTTGCAGTGTCTCGTTTGTGCCGATGGGGTCCGTATGAATCTGAGCACGTTTTTCGAGTGCCCCCAACAGGGTGTCGGCGACGAGCGGCCGCGCTTTTGGGGACAGCCAGACTTGAAGGGGGACCGCGTAAGCTTCCAGCAGTTTGGAGAGTGTGCTCATGATGGGGCCCCCTCATGGAACCACAGCTGTGCGATGAGGCCGCAAGGCGCATTGTCGAGTAAGGCGAGCCGCCCACCATGAAGCTCTGCCACCAACTGGCAAAAGTACAAGCCGAGACCATTTTGGGTGGGCTCAAAGTCTGAAAAGAAGGGTGAGGCCGCTTGCTGGGTGGCCTCTACGCTCATCCCCAGCCCTTGGTCTTTAACAGCGATCGTGATGTGTTTTTCAGACCCACGCCAAACGCCAATGGCGATGGGACTTTGGTCTTTCGAGGCCATCACCGCATTCCGAAGCAAGGCCACAATCGCTGTTCGCATGGGCTCGATGGCCACATGAAGGCTGGTCACGGTCGGGTCGATGTCCACGTGAATCGGCAAAGCATTTTCATCTTGAATGAGCAGTCGTACCGCATCGCTGATGAGTTTTCGAGGGCTCACATCAACCTTGGGGGCTTTGGCCATGGCAAGGCGGCTTAAGTCTTCGGCCAAGGCCCGTGCCCGTCGGGGAGACAGCCGCGCTGGGTGGGCAGGATTCAGGCTGAGCAGGGCTGTTTCGGCTGGAGCGAGCAGGGTCTCGAGATGGTGGGCGACATTTAGCCCCAGGCCACCCCAAACGTCGATCCATGCCATGGCGCGCTTGGCCCCTTGGTCAGTCTTGAGGGTTCGGAGCGTGTCGCTGTCTTGTTGATGGCGGGCGTTGAGGGTCGCGACAACAGCACTCATGGCCGCCCGTCGCTCGCAGACTGCCAACCCCTCTGCCACCAGGCGCCTTAAAGCCAGGGGGTCCCATGGCTTGAGCACGAACTGGTCGACCTTTCCCTGATTGATGGCGGCGACGATGGGCTCGACATCCGAATAGGCCGTGAGCACCATGCGGTACATCTCAGGATGGGAGTCGGATACCGACTGCAAAAGCTCCACACCGGTCATATTGGGCATGCGTTGGTCGGTGATCACCAAATCAATATCTGCATCGCCGTTTAAGATTTCGAGGGCCTCGGCACCACTTTGGGCAGTGAGGACGTCCCAGTCGTCATCGAGCAGGGCCTCTAAAACGGCCAAAACCTCGAACTCATCATCTACCAAAAGCACACGAGTGCACACCGGCATCTTCAGGTGCAGTTCGGTGAGCAGGTCTTGAATGGGTCGGGCTTGCACGGGCGTTTCGTAACCGAAGAATAGCGTACAGGTCTTGCACGCGCGCGGAAGGGGTGCCTTTTGTTCATAAGTAGGGTTAAGGTCGAGCCATTCTCGCGGAGACCTTTATGTTCGAGCGTGCGTTTTTCTGCATTCTTCCAGCCGAGCGTACGTCGCTCGCCAAAGCCGTCATGGCCGCGGGTGGCGTCCCTGTTTTGGACTTCACTGCCAGCCCGACAGTGCGTGTGCCCGAGGGCGCGTGGGTACGGGTAAACACCCGACGAAGTGTGCCGGGCAAGGGGCCGGTGATCCTCAGTGGCAATCACAAGCTTCCGGTGCGAAACCGCGAAACCTGGCTCGAGCTTACCGAGGCGGGTCCGGTCCCAGCAGGCTTTGCAGGTGCGGTCCTTCGGGGTTCTGAGGTGGGTGGTCCGTGTGGTGCGCAGCCGGGTTTGGCGCTGTTGGGGGCCATGGGCCTAGACCAAAAAGTTATTTTAGACGCGAATTTAAGCCCCAAAGATGCAGCGGCCGCGATGGCTGCGGGTGCGGTGGGCGTGGTGCTCTCAGAGGTCCTGTACGGGCTAGAAGAGATGGCGATTCCACAGGCATTTTTAAAGAAAATAGATCGCCTCGATTTTAGCTCTACCCATGTTGTAAATGGCTTTCAGATTGTTGCCTCCCCCCTCAGTCCGATCTTGCGGAGACTCCTCGACGGCGAAGGGTTTTGGGACCTCGCTAAGAATTGGATCACAGTTGGCGATTCCAATAGCGTCGCCTGGCCTGCTGGTCAGGGTGTCGTGGCCGCGCTCCCGATGGCCGCAGCCCATCCGTCGATGTCTTTGTTGATCGGCGCGTATCAGGCGGCTTTAAACACCCCGGTGGCCGCGGCGGTTGTCCGTCCTGTGTCCAGCCCTGTTCAGGCCTCTGCGGAGCCTGTGGCGATCATTGGCCTTGGATGTCGCTTGCCTGGCGCGCTCAGCGTACCGACATTTTGGGAAAATTTACTCGCTGGAAAGAGCGCGATTGTCGAGGTGCCCAAAAAACGATGGGATTGGCGTTTGTATTGGGATTCTGACAAATCTGTCCCCGACAAAACCTATGCCAAAATAGGCGGTTTTTTACAAGACTTTGAGTTCAACTCACGGCGGCACCGAATTCCGCCAAATGTTGCCAAGCAAGTGGCGATCGTTCAGCAGATGACCCTCGAGAGTGTGGACGAGGCTTTGGATGATGCGGGCTATGGCAAGGAGCGGGACTTTGATCGCAGCCGTGTTGGCGTCATTTTGGGCAATTCCATGGGGGGTGAAGTGACCGACGATTATGTCGTTCGAACCCGTGTTCCTGCCTTTAAAGAAGCCTTAAAAGCCCTGCCAGAGTTTGCAGCGTTGGACGGGGCGATCCAGTCTTCGATTTTAGATGGATTTGAGGCTGGGGTAAAAGACCCCTTGCCGATCATCAATGAAGACTCCATGCCTGGGGAGCTCTCGAATGTCATCGCGGGCAGGGTGGCCAATGCTTTTGATTTGTGCGGCCCTAACTTTACGGTCGATGCCGCGTGTGCCAGCTCGATGGCGGCCATGCAATCCGCCGTTAATTCCCTTCAAAACGGTGATGTCGACATGTGTATCACCGGCGGTGCCGACCGCTCGATGGGGGTCCCGACCTACACTAAATTTTGTAAAATTGGTGCGCTTTCACCCAACCAGTCTGCACCCTTTGACGAGGACGCCAATGGTTTCGTGATGGGCGAAGGTGCAGGGATTTTGGTGCTCAAGCGCTTGGCGGATGCCCGCCGTGATGGTGACCGGGTCTATGCGGTCATCCGTGGTATTGGCGCCTCCAGTGACGGTAAGGGCAAGGGCATCACCGCCCCCAATCCTCGGGGTCAACGCATGGCCTTGGAGCGGGCTTATGCGGCTGCGGGCATCGATCCGGTGGATGTCGATCTTTTTGAGTGCCACGGCACGTCCACTATTGTTGGGGACAAAGTCGAGGTTGAGAGTCTCAATGCGGTCATCGGTGAGGGCCGGCGGGGTGACCGTGGCCCCATCCGCATCGGTTCGGTGAAGTCCAATATTGGTCACCTCAAATCTGCTGCGGGAGCGGCCAGCTGTATCAAGGCGGCTTTGTCGGTGCATCACCGCATCTTTCCACCATCAATAAACTTCAAAAAATGCCGTTCAGATGTGCCTTTTGACCTTGTGCCATTGCAGGTTCAAACCACTGCTGAACCTTGGCCTGACGGGCATGTACGCCGGGTTGGGGTGAGTGCTTTTGGGTTTGGCGGCACCAATTTTCACATTGTGATCGAGGAGTACTGTCCAGAGACCATGGGCTCAAGCACCGAAGCTGTGGTGGCGCTCCCAGCCCTCGCGGACCGTCCACTGCCGCCAGCGGTTTGGGGCCTGAGTGCCATGGGGCGTGAGGGGCTTGTGAGTGCTTTAGAGACGGGAGGTGTGGGCCCATTCGATCCATCGGCTCCTGTGCGGATGGCTGCTGCCGCTGGCGATGCCGAGACCAAGGCCGCTCAGATTGAGCGGGCCTTAAAAGTGCTGCGTAAGGGCGGCTCTGTCGAAATTTTGAGGGGGCGTGGCATTTATGTCGAGGAGACCCCCTCCGATGGAAAGGTCGCCTTTTTGTTCACTGGACAAGGCTCTCAGTATATCGGTATGGGGCTTGATTTAGCGGCCCATTATCCCCTGGTACAAGCCACTTTTGATGAGGCCGATGCGGTGATGACCCCTGAGCTCGGTCGGCCGTTGACCGACTTTATTCGGGGTCAGCCGGGCTTGTCAGATGAAGAGCAGTTCGAACGCTTGCGAGACACTGAAATATCCCAGCCGGCGACGCTCACTGTTGACATCGCCATCATGCGGTTGCTTGCGGCCCATGGTGTGGTGCCGGATATGGTCGCTGGACATTCGCTTGGGGAGTATGCGGCGGCTGTGGCTGCTGGAATTTTGAGCTTTAAGGATGCGCTGGTGGCTGTGAGTGCCCGGGGTCGCGAGATGGCCAACGTGGAAATCGCCGACAAGGGCCGTATGGCAGGCATCGCGGCGAGCGTTGATACCGTGGCTGAGGTGCTTGCAGAGATCCCTGGATATGTGGTTCCAGCCAACAAAAATTGTGCAACACAGACTGTTATTGCTGGGGCCTCTGGTGCCGTAGAGGCCGCCATTGAGGCCTTTGTCGCTCGTGGAATCACCGTCTACCCACTGCCAGTGAGCCACGCTTTTCATTCCAGCATCGTCGCGCCGGCATCAGCCCCACTCAAAAAGGTCTTGGAGCGTTTGGATGTGCGTCCGCCACAGCGCCCCATAACGACGAATGTTACGAGCCGGTATTACCCTTCAGAGCCGGACTCTCGTGAAGAAATCATCGATATACTGGCCGCCCAGGTGGCCGCGCCTGTGGAGTGGATCGCTCAAGTTGAGCGGATGTATGCGGATGGTGTGCGGATTTTCGTAGAATGTGGCCCCAAGCGGGCCCTGTCCGGCTTTGTGTCCTCGATTCTCAAGCGTCGGCCCCATCGGGTTTTGTACACCAATCACCCCAAGCGTGGGGGTTTGGCCAGTTTTCAGGATTCCCTCGCGGCGCTCACGACGCTTGGTTTTGATATCAAGGCTGAACCCGACACCGAGATTCCAGATTTATTTGCGCCCGTTCCGGCCCGTTTGGCCACATCAGACGCCATGCGAAAGTGGTCAAAGTCAGCCACACAGGTGACCGAGGCCCCCGCAGCCCACGCCACGCCATTTATTTTGCGCGCCGTGACCGAGGTGGTGGCCGACGCCACTGGCTACTCTCCTGAGGAGCTCAATCTTGACGATGAACTCGAGGCCGATTTGGGCATCGACACGGTCAAGCAAGCGGAAGTTGTCGCCATCGTCAGAGACCGCTTTAGGCTTGAACACGATCCTGGCTTTCGGATGAGCGCGTATCGAACACTTCGAGATTTGGCGAATTATGCGGCGCGGCGTTTAGGCTCGACCCAACCCGAGGCCATCGAGCGCGTGTTGATTGGCACTCGGGATGTTTCCTCTCGAGGGGCCTTGCCCACCCATCAAGGGGCTGGCTCGTCATCCGCCACGGCTTTGAGTTCCTTGGCTGAAGGTGCTTTGCGCGCAGGCATGGGCACCGGAGATGCCGATGCCTTCGCGGCCGCAGTAATGCCCGCTGTTCAAGGTCTGGTCACCGCCTTGCTTCATGCACAGCCTCCCGCCAAAGCCCCGCCTGTGCCCGCCGTGGTGGCTCCAGTGGCTCTCGCGGCCTCCACGCCGTCATCCACACCGCCCATGGGTTCACAAATGCGGTCTTTGCCCACGGTGGTGTGTTCTGGGGCCGCGATTGGTCTACCCGGAGGAAAAGAGGTTTTTGCCCAAGACAATGTGGAGCGAATCCTGGAGGGTGAGGTTCGGATCTCCAACCTGAACACGGCCACACAAGATGTATTTTTGGCCAAAAATGTCGTTCGATTGCTCAAGGATGCCAAGACTGGGCAGGGTACCTTCCAAGCGGTCACCCAACGTGAAGATGTTATTCGGCTTGCTGGTGTAAAGGCCCATTTCGACTTGGTCGGTGATTATGGGGTGGACCCCAACTGGGTGCGGGCACTCGACATCACCACGCAGTTGGCCTTTGCGGCCGGCGTTGAAGCGCTCAAAGACGCCAAAATCCCTCTGGTTCAGACCTTTCACACCACCAAAAGTGGTAAAAAGGTGTCCACGGGCTGGAAGTTGCCCGCGCATATGCAAAGCACCACGGGCGTTATTTTTGCCTCGGCTTTCCCTGGCTATGATCGCTTTGCCAAGCATATTCGTGCCAATGGCGACGACGGTGAGGGTCGCTTCGACCGCCGGTTTTTGTTTCAGGTGCTCAGCATGGGGCATTCGCAGTTTGCTCAGTATATTGGTGCTCAGGGCCCGAATGCTCAATCCAATATCGCTTGTGCAAGCACCACCCAGGCGGTGGCGATGGCCTCGGACTGGATCGCGTTGGGTCGGTGTGAACGGGTTGTGGTTATCGGTGCCGATGATGTGACCAGCGATACGATGATAGAGTGGATTGGAACTGGGTTTTTAGCTACAGGCGCTGCCACTACATCCGCGGTTGTTGAAGAAGCCGCCTTGCCCTTTGATGCGCGTCGCCACGGGATGATTTTGGGCATGGGCGCTGTGGGCATGGTGATTGAGGCCGAAGGCGCCACCGCCGAGCGGGGTGTTGTGCCCTTGGCACGATTGTTGTCGAGTAGAATGGCCAACTCGGCTTTTCATGGCACGCGGCTTAATCCTGAACACATTGCAGGGGAGATGGATGCGCTTGTGGCGGCAGCGGTTGAAAAGGCTGGCGTGAGCCGTGAGACATTTGCGGCCAACGCGATGTTTATGAGTCACGAGACGTACACCCCAGCGAAGGGTGGCTCAGCAGCAGCAGAGATTCAGAGCCTTCGTCGGGCCTTTGGGCCGGCGGCATCGGGCTTGGTTGTCACCAACACAAAGGGTTTTACTGGCCACCCCATGGGTGCAGGAATCGAGGACGCTATCGTGCTTAAAGCGCTTCAATATGGGCGGGTACCCCCGATTCCACACCTAAAGGAGCCCGATCCAGAGCTTGGGGACTTGACCCTCTCCAAGGGTGGGCCGATGCCCTTGCGCTTCGGTATTCGTTTGGCGGCAGGCTTTGGCTCACAGTTGGCCCTGCTGGCTTGGGAAGGCATAGCGAAAGGTGACAATCGGGTTGGCGATCAAAGGAAATACCAGGCTTGGTTGTCTGAGATCAGTGGCCACGCTGCGCCTGAGCTTGTGGTCGAAAAACGCCATTTGCGGGTGGTGGCTGGCCTTTCACCAAAACCGAGTGAAGGCGTTTCGCCGCCGGCTAAATCCAAAGCTGCGCCAACTGTACCCGGTGCCCCGTCCGCAGATGTGCTGGCCGATTTACTGAAAGTGATCGCAGATAAGACAGGCTATGGCCTCGACGAGCTGGAGTTGGATTTCGAACTCGAGGCTGATTTGGGCATCGACACGGTGAAACAGGCCGAGATTTTTGGTCAAATGCGTGACTTGTACGGCATCGCCCCAGACGAGAGCTTTCGCTTGGCGGACTACCCGACCATTGAAGCTTTGGCCGGATGGCTCGCGAGCCAACAGGGTGCCACACCAACACAGGCTGCCGCGCCCGCAGCGCCCAAGCAGCCCAAGCAGCCGAAGCCAGACTCATCGGATGTCTTGACGGCCTTGCTGAAAGTAATCGCAGACAAGACTGGCTATGGCCTCGACGAGCTGGAGTTGGATTTCGAACTCGAGGCCGATTTGGGCATCGACACAGTGAAACAGGCCGAGATTTTTGGCCAGATGCGCGACCTGTACGGCATTGCCCCAGATGAGAGCTTTCGTTTGGCGGACTATCCGACCATTGAAAGCTTGGCGGGGTGGCTCGCTGGACAGCGGGGAGACGTCGCAGGTGTCGCAGATGTCGCAGATGTCGCAGATGTCGTGCCGGGTCCCAGTCCCGCACCCACCACCGACGCTGTGGACACACCAGAAGTTCTTGACGCCCTGCTAAAAGTGATCGCGGACAAGACCGGGTACGGTGTCGACGAGTTGGAGTTGGACTTTGAACTCGAGGCCGATTTGGGCATCGACACAGTCAAACAGGCCGAGATTTTTGGTCAAATGCGTGATTTGTATGGCATCGCTCCAGACGAGAATTTTCGTTTGGCGGACTACCCAACCATTGAGGGCTTGGCTGGATGGCTAGCGGCTCAGGGCGGAGCCCGTGTGGTGCAGGACGAGGCACCAGTTGAAGAAACTCCTGTCGCTCACACGCCG
>DBIS01000069.1:29028-38429 GCA_002296975.1 Deltaproteobacteria bacterium UBA796
GAGGTGGCTGTTGTTCCGGCACCTGAACTGGCTCAGGAAGCGGTCGTCAATTCGCTGCCCGAGAGTTTCCGCCTTCGCCGTCCGGTGTTGGTGTCTCGGCCCCCTTGGGCCATGGGAAGCATCAAAGGCCGTGTGGTTCAAGTATTGGGCAAGACGGCCCTGGCTGGGGCCGTTCGTGCGCGGATTTTGAAGAAAGGTGGTGTCGTGGGCGAAAATGGCGGTGGGTGCGATGCCGTGATCGATGCCGGTGACGATGTGCTCGACAGTTTTGGCCTCGCTCAAGGCCTCGACGGCAATCGTCCCAAAGACTGGATTTGTGCCGCGCACACAGGGCACATCGCCTCGGATCTCAAACGAGCTCAAAATGCAGGAGCCCGAGGTGGATTCGCAAAAGCCATCGGCCGCGAATGGGAGGCGTGTTCGGCTCGGGTGATCAACATCAACCCGAGCATGAACGTGTCGACTGCAGCCGCGCTGTTGATCGAGGAGCTTGGCAGCGATGACGGGTCTGTCGAGGTGTTTTGGACTGATGACGGTCGATTTGCCGTTGAATTGAGCGTTGTCCCCTTCCCAGAACAAGACAAAGCACTCATGGCAGATGTGATTGTGCTGACCGGGGGTACACGGGGCATCACAGCTCAGGTTGGGCTCGCATTTGCGGGACGGGGCGCCACAAAGCTGGCCTTGCTCGCACGGACGGCGCCCGCCGAGACGGCTTTGGATGAGGTCGCCGCAAAGGCAGCGGCAAAAGCGGCCATCGAAGCCCGTGGAGATCGGGCCACGCCAGCGGCGGTTCGTGATGCTGTGGCCCCCCTCAAGCGCGCAGAGGAGGCCCGACAGAATCTCGAGCAAATGCGCGCCTTCGGTGCGGATGTCCGCTTCTTTAAGGTGGACCTGGGCGATCCCAAATCCATCGGTCAGACCCTCGAGCAAGTGCGCGAGGCTTTTGGTCCCATCGATGTGTTGGTGCATGGCGCTGGGGTTGAGGAAAGCCGGCTTATCGCCGACAAAGATCAACAGGCGTTTCACCGGGTGTTCGACGCCAAGGCGGTCGGTGGCTTGGCCCTCGCATCCAGCCTCGAGGCCTCGGCCTTCTTTGTGTCGATGGGCTCGGTCGCTGGGCGCTTCGGTAATGTGGGGCAGGTGGATTACGCCGCCGCCAACGATGCGATGGCAGGGGTGTGTATGGCTCGACCGAATGCACTCCATGTGGATTGGACGGCTTGGGCCGATGTGGGCATGGCGGTTCGGGGTGGCATGGAGACCTTGCTCGGTGAGCGTGGTGTGGAAATGCTTCCGGCTCAACCCGGCGCCCAATTGCTGGTGGACATGGTCGTTACCGGCTTGTCTGGAGAGTTGATGGTGGCCGGAAAACTCGGCGACTTTGGGATCGACCCGGCGCATCCGCTGTTGGACAGCGTCGAAATGGACGGAGATACTTTTGTGGCTCGCCGCGCCATGAGTTTGGGGGCAGACCCATGGATTGTTGATCATTCAATCGACGAAAAGCCCGTTCTTCCCGGTGTTATTGGGCTCGAGATGATGGCCGCCGTGGCGATGATGGCCGACCCAGGACATCGGTTTTTGGGTGCAGAAAATGTGGTATTTAAGGCCCCTGTCAAGCTGCACGGCGACGGTGTTACCGATGTGTTTGTGAGCGCCACACCCAGCGCTGATGGGGTGGCCTGTGTGTTGCGCTCTTCACGGACGGCCCGCACTGGCCGGGTGATTGAGACAGAGCACTTTTCGGCGACCATACTTTGGGCCGCCTCACCCACCGAGCCATTGCCCGCGATGGGGATGATGAACCATCCAGTGAGTGAAGATGAGATTTATCAGCGCTTCTTTCACGGGCCAGCCTTTCAGGTGCTTCGAAAGGTCACGGCGGTGACGACGGATGGGCTGATGGCTGAAGGCAGCGTGCAGCATATGGGCATTGCCGGCGGGTTGTTGACATCACCCCTGGTGCTTGAGGCGGCCTTTCAGGCGGCGGGTTTACACACCATGATGGTGGCTTCTGTGATGGCTTTGCCCATGGGGATCGGTCGGGTGGTCGTGTTGGGCGCTGTGTCCGATGATGCGCCGCTGCAGTTGACCGTGCGCAAGGATGGAGACACTTATGATGTGGATGTTTCTTGCGACGGTGAGCGCGTATTGACCTTGCGTGGTTTTGAGATGGTTGAGGCTGGGCCTTTGCCTCCAGGGGGTAGCTTTGATCCGCCCAAAGGGGGTTGGAGCGCCGCGGTGATCGCCCGGGTGAAAGTGAACGAAGGCAGTGGTGGTGTGCTTAGCGGTGCCGAAGTGGCTGCCCTCAGCGCCCGAGGGACCTCAAAAAGAATCGCCGATCGTGTGGTGGGCCGTGTGGCGGCCAAGCGGGCCGTGAGCGAGCTGACAGGCCTTGATCCTGCGGCGTTTTCTATTGAAAACCGTGCATCCGGGGAGCCTGTGGCCCAGGCAAAAGACGGTCGAAACATGCCCCATATCAGTATCTCGCATCGGGATGGAGAGGGGATAGCTGTTGCTGCGGCCTCCGGGCGTGTTGGCATTGACCTTGAGGTGGTGGCAGCCCGTGCGCCATCTTTTGCTGAGACTTGGTTTCGCCCAGAGGAGCGACAGTGGTGCGGGGGTGACCCGCGCCGAGAGAGTCAGGTTTGGGCCATAAAAGAAGCGGTTTTAAAGGTGCTTGGCACCGGTTTGCGCTTGAGCCCGATTGAGGTCGAAGTGTTGGAGGTCAGCGATGGTCACGCCTCTGTTCGCTTGCGGGGAGAGGCGGCCACGCACCACGCAGCTTTGGGCGGTGGAGAACTCACGATTGATGTCGAAGACGAGCAAACCCTAGTGATCGCTGTGGCTTGGATGGCCTCGTGATGGTTTTGGTATTGCAAGCAGACAGCACAAACGGCATCATCGGGTGGTGATTTTGAACCCCTTGCCAGACGGAATCCGTATCCTGCGAATCTCGACCCCCGAGGAGGCGTTGCCATACAAGGCTAGCTTCGCGGGAGCGTACCAGGATATTTTTTCAGAGCCCCCCTATAACGAGCGGTTTTTTCCATCTGAGGCCCAGGGAATTTTAAAGCGGTATCTCGCCACCCCCGAAAATATTTGTCTGCTCGCTGTTCGGGGGAAAGCCAAGGTGGTCGGCTTTGGTATCGGGGTGCCTGCCATCTCCAAGCCGGATATCGCCCGGGATATTCGCGGTTTGTTACCGGTGGCGCACACCTATTATTTGGCTGAGCTGGGGGTTTTGGAGTCTTTTCGGGCGTGCGGCATAGGCAAGCAGCTGGTGGCCGGGCGACTAGAGCTTATCGAGCACCAAAAATTTACCCATGTTGTGTTGCGGGTGAGCGCTGTTCGGAACCGTTCATACGAGATGTATTTGAAAATGGATTTTGATGACATCGGGGTGTACACAGAGGTGCACGCTCGGCGGGTCGACGGGCGGGTGAGCACAGATCGCCGCTTATTTTTGTCGAAGTTACTCAGCCGTCGCAAGCGTGCTCAGAGTACAGAAGATGGTGAAGTCGAGCCCTTTGGTACCGGTACCTGAACGTCTTCGCTTACTCTTCGCCCGCCTGAGCCTCAAGCTGTTCTACCTGTGGCTCTATGATGGGTTCGGGCGCTTGGCGTGGGGGCGGGCCCTCATGTTCAGCCCGTGCGGCCGCGGGTACCGGGAACTCTCCTGCGGTCTCGGCGTCCCACATTTGCCTCAGCTCCCATAGGGCGCGGTCCCATCGGGCGAGCATGGGCGGGATGGCGAAAGGCACGAGCAGTGCGCCTTCGTTGCTTGCCCTAAAGCGGCTCAATGTGTGGTCGAGATCGGGTGCTGTGTTGGCGTAAAAGCCAAGGGCCGGGCCGTGTTTGTCTCGGTGAAACAAGATGACTGCGTCGACATGCTCGAGCACCGCAGAGATTCCCCAGGGTTGAAAATATCGGTTGGGTCGGCCTGGTGCCCGAAAGCCCGTGAGCAGAAACAATGCCTGAGCCAGTTTTTCGTTGAAAAAGCTGGGCTGACTGTCTGTGGCATCTGCAAGCGGTGGAATCAGCGGGCTCTCGTGCATGGTGGCGGCAGGGTTTTCGTCAGGGGTTGTCCGTTGGATGAAAACATCGGCACCCGCATTGATCGCGGCCTTTAGGGCATCGGCTGTGGTGGTTTGGATATGCCAGCGCACCCGCCAATCTCTCAAAGATCCACCGGGCCGAGCGACGGTGTGATGCTCGACACCTGCGGCGCCCACCGGAACCTCTTGGGGGTGGCCTTCTTCGCAATAGGCGACGATCGGGCCTTCGCCCAGAAGGGTCTCAAAAAGTGCCTCAAGGCTGATGGGACCGTAGCCCAGCCCCCGCCGTGCATCTCTGGCTCGGTCATCCGAAAAGCGTGCGCCGGTGATCACCAGGCGGTGCAGCGGTTGCGGCGGGTCTTTGGGCTGCATGGTGTCATATTCGATCCAACGCTCCCTCCCACGGCAAAGCCGACCGGGTGCTGCGGGGTCAAAAGTCTCTAAAACGTATCCGAGTGCGTGAACCATGCGGCACGACTATCTAGGCATCACGACAGCCACAAGCCGGTGACAGCCTTAAAGCCAAGGTTGCGGGCCAAAGCCCCCGTGCTAACCACCCGCAAACCCACCCTGCGAGGTTGTCGGTGTCCAATAGCTTTTATATCACCACGCCCATTTATTATGTCAACGACAAGCCCCATATCGGGCATGCGTACACCACTATCGCCGCGGATGTCATCACCCGTTGGCACCGGATGAATGGTCGGGAAGCGTATTTTTTGACCGGCACCGATGAGCATGGCCAAAAAGTTTTTGAGGCTGCAACAAAGCGTGGGATCAGCGCCAAGGCTCATGTTGACGAGATGTGCGAGCCTTTTAAGGCGCTTTGGGCCGCGCTCGACATCAAAAACGATGACTTCATTCGGACGACCGAGACACGACACACCTCGGTGGTGTCCGATGTTTTGCAGCGTCTTTTCGATGAAGGAGACATCTACACCGCCGATTATGAGGGTTGGTATTCAACGAGTGCAGAGCGTTTTTGGACCGAAAAAGACTTGGTGGACGGCAAGTGTCCAGACACAAACACCAAGGTCGAGTGGATCAAAGAGAAGAATTATTTTTTCCGCATGTCCAAGTATGCTGACAAGTTGCGGGCCCATATCGCCGACAACCCAGACTTTCTCCAGCCGGCCTCACGCAAAAACGAAGTGCTCGGCTATCTCAAAAAAGATGTGGGCGACTTGTGCATCAGTCGGCCGAAAGCGCGGTTGCCTTGGGGCATCCCGTTTCCGATGGACGCCGAATATGTGACCTATGTGTGGTTTGACGCGCTGCTCAACTACATCTCGGCGATCGGCTACCATCCAGATGGCTCTACAGACGCTTTTGAGAAATGGTGGCCGGCCTCGTATCACTTGGTTGGAAAAGACATCTTGACCACCCACTCTGTTTATTGGTCGACCATGCTCTTTGCGATGGGGTTGAGTCCGGCCAAATGCTTGTACGCCCATGGTTGGTGGACGATTGAAGGCCAAAAAATGAGCAAATCGATAGGCAATGTGGTCGATCCGCATTTGTTGATCGATTGCTATGGCTCAGACGCTGTCCGCTATTTCTTGATGCGGGAGATTCAGTTTGGTGCGGATGGGGACTTTTCTCATGCGGGCCTGATGACCCGGTACAATGCGGATTTGGCCAATGACCTGGGCAATCTGGCGCACCGGGCGTTGTCGATGACCTCCAAGTGGTTGGGCGGAGCGGTGCCGGCCTTGGATGCGAACACAGCCGCAGACGATGCGCTTCAGGCGGTGTCCGATGCAGCGGTGGCCGATTATCGCGTTCAAATCGAAGGCATGCACATCGCCACGGCCTTGGGCTCTTTGTGGCGGCTTGTTCAGGCGGGCAACAAATACATCGACGATATGGAGCCTTGGCGCCTCAACCGTGAAGGGCAGACCGAAAGGCTGGCTGGCGTCATGCGCCGGTGTTTGGAAATCTGTCGTGTGGCGGCGGTCCTGTTGAGCCCTGTCGCACCCAATAAGGGTCTCGAGTTGGCTCAGAAGCTTGGTGTGAAAAGCCTTGATGTCGCCGATGTTCAATTATTGAGTGGGCTTGTGGCCGACACACCCGTGGCCCCAGGCGAACCTCTTTTTCCCCGCATGTTGGCGCTTCCTGAACGCATTCAAGCTGTGTTGGATGAAGTGGTCCCAAGCACAGTCAAAACCGTGGCCAAAGTGTCGCATAAAAAGAAACCAAAGCAGGAGGCCAAAGTGGCTGAAGAGACAACGACGATTGAAGAGGCAGCGACGATTGAAGAGGCAACGACGATTGAGGAATTCATTCAATTCGAGGACTTCATGAAAGTGAAGCTGAAGGTTGGCGAGATCGTGTCTGCAGAGAAACACCCAAACGCTGACCGCTTGTTGGCGCTGATGGTCGAGGTGGGCGAGGATCGGCCTCGGTCCATCGTGGCAGGAATCGCGGCCAAATACGTGGCTGAGGACTTGATCGGCAAGAAGATTGTCATCGTGGCCAACTTGAAGCCACGCAAGCTTCGGGGCGTGTTGAGTGAAGGGATGTTGTTGGCGGCTTCGGGCACAGAGCTCGAGGGTTTGATCACAGTCGACCCAGGGGTCAACCCTGGAAGTTCGGTTGGGTAGCCCAAACTGACCGGCCGGTCATTATCCAGCAATTCTAAACACTTACTTGACTTTAGTGCCGATTGTCCATAGACAAGCTGCGCTTTGCTAGATTTAGGAGCCCCATGTCCGCCACAAATAAAGACCTGTTCGATAGATGCCGTGCCTTCAAGCGCCATAAGGTTGCTCAAGAGTACGGCGTGTACCCTTTCTTTCGGGCCCTCGATGACTCAGAGGGTTCGCGGGTGATGATCGAGGGAAAACCTCGAATTATGCTTGGGTCGAACAATTATTTGGGGCTCACCCACCACCCTGAGGTGATCGCTGCCGCCAAAGCGGCGTTGGACCGGTTTGGGACGGGGTGTACAGGCTCGCGGATGCTCAACGGCACGCTGAATCTGCACAATCAACTCGAAGATGAGTTGGCGACCTTTTTGGGCAAAGAGGCGGTGTTGCTTTGGTCGACTGGCTTTATGTCAAATTCAGGCTCAGTCGGTGCTTTGTGTACACGCAAGGACATGATCTTCGCCGACCGCGAGGACCACGCCAGCTTGATTGATGGTTTTGTGCTCTCGGGGGCCAAACTGGTTCGGTTCAAGCACAATAATATGGACGACCTCGAGCGAAAGTTGGAGTTCCATAAAGATTTTAAGGGTGGAAAGCTGCTGGCTGTGGACGGGGTGTACTCGATGACTGGCGAGGTGGCACCCGTCGATAAAATCGTGGCCCTCGGCAAAAAATATGGCTGCCGGATTTTGGTCGACGAGGCGCATGCCATCGGCACGATCGGTCCACAGGGGCGGGGTGCTTCAGCGCACTTTGGCATGAGCGATCATGTGGATTTGATTTCGGGGACCTTCTCCAAGTCCTTTGCATCGATGGGTGGCTTCATTGGCTGTCCGCAGGTGGTCAAGGACTATCTGATGCACAATTCGCGCCAATTTATGTATACCGCCAGCTTTACGCCCTCTGTGGCGGCGACTGTGTTGGCGGCTTTGCGCATCATGCGGGCTCAGCCTGAGCTTGTGGAGCAATGTCGGGCCAATGCCTTATGGATGCGGACCGAGCTTGAAAAGATGGGCTACAACTGCCTTGAATCCAATACCGCTGTGGTGCCGATTGTGATCGGTCAGGTTGAGCAGATGTTGTGGTTTAACAAGCGGATTTTCGAGGAAGGCATCTTTGCCAACCCCGTGTTGCCGCCTGCAGTGCCCTCCAACGCGTGCTTGGTTCGGACCTCGTATATGGCAACCCACAACCGGGCAGACCTCCAAGAGGCCCTCGATATTTTTGAGAAGGTTGGCCACGAGCTTGGTGCGATTGGGCCCAATAAAGCGTTGATGGCAGACCACTGGGTCAAGATGTCAGAGACGATGGCGATCTAGTTGTTTGGGCGCAGGCCCCGGCGATGTTTGAGTATGCAATGATGGGCGCGCTCAAGGAGGGTGTCTTTTATGCGCTTTGGATTTTTGGTCGGGTTGGCCACACTGTTGTTGCTTGGCAATACGGTCCAGGCCCGTCCATCCCCCGCCGAAGCAAAGGCGGTATATCTGGAGGCCGATGCCGGGGTTGATATTCGGGAGTTGTTGGCCTTAAAGGGTTGGACGTCGCTCTCGGAGACCTCGGCTCAATATGCGACTGGCCAGTTGTGGAGCCCGGAGCGCAAGCAAATGACGGCTTGTGTCGAGGCTGAAGCCAACACAGCGCCCGCCAAGCTGCTGGAGACCAAAGGCTCTGCGGGCTTTATGGTGAGCGGGCGGGCGGGGGCGCTGGCCGTGAGCGGCGGTGGAGAGATTCAGGCGGAATTTATTAAGGTTCAGAAGGTCACCGATAGCAGCACCTCGGTCATCGATGCATTCGATTTAGATCTCTCAGAGCGGTGTAGGCGCAACCTGATAAAACGGCGCAGTGCGGGCATAGATATCTCGGCGTGGTGGGTGATTACTGAGACCTTCAACGCCACTGTCATCGAACGCTCCTGCGAAGGAAAGGAGGCTGTGGCGAAGGCCCAGATAATGTTGGCGAGGGGTGAAATCTCAGGAGAGTCCAACTGCAGTGAGGAAACCATCGAGACTGGCGTGATCGCATTTAAGGGTGTGCCCGTCACAGCGTTGCTCAAAAATGCGACCGTGCCCGTTGCCGTCCCGATTGCAGCCTCAGTGCCCACGGCGGTCGCGGTACCTTCCCAGGCCACCGCGAGCGTGGACTTTGGCGGTGGTGGCGGCGGCCTCGGTGTGGTGGAGCGTCTGCGGCAGCAGCGTTGCGACGAGACGGCCAAAGTGAAAGGACAGAAGGCCCGGGTAGCGCGGCTTGGCACCGCTGAGGAGGGTGCGCAGTCGAAAGCAGGTGCTGCTTGGTCTGGCCAATCAGCCGAGCTTGAGATGTGTATGAGTCTTAAGCGTGCCGAGCGGGGTGGGTGCATTGAGGCAGTGAAAGCCTGGCTTGGCGTGGCCCGTGCGATGGTGGTGAGCATTCCGGCCGGTGTGGAACCCATCGAGACCGAGTGTGGTACCCGGCAGCCTGTTTATGAGGCGGTGGAACGTGCTGTTGTGGCCTCTGATGTCAAAGCCGCTGAGGTGCTGCTCTCCCGGCTTCAGTCTGCCGATTTGAGGTCATCTGCTCCAATTGGCGGTGGCCGGGCGTTGAGCGGAGGAACCAACAGCATCGGAATGAAGTTCGTCACCATCTCCCCGGGCAGCTTTGAGATGGGCTGCACAGCTGAGCAATCGGACTGTGACGCTGACGAGAAGCCTGCCCA
>DBIS01000197.1:0-273 GCA_002296975.1 Deltaproteobacteria bacterium UBA796
GGTTTTGCATGGGGCCAAGTGCTCTGATTGTGCCAAGATCGATGTCATTCACGAAAACTCTATATTTAAGCCCACAATTCTCCAATCCAAGTTGTTATACAAAATGGCATAGAGGGGTGAGCAATGGCGGTAGGGTACGACACGAGGGAACACAGTGGAATGGACGTTGGTCCAGACACTGAGCAGGCGAACCCCGGCGCTGGGCGTTCGCCTCGAACCCAGAGCAACGCGGGCCGTGCAGACCAGATGTGGGAGGCCCGTCGAGCCGAGTTC
>DBIS01000197.1:578-6820 GCA_002296975.1 Deltaproteobacteria bacterium UBA796
GGGCCCGTCGAGCCGAGTTCACGGCTGAATGGAACACATTTAGTTTTGAAGTCCAGTGGGCAACCCTCGCAGCTTTGGAACTGGATGCTCGAATCATGTCTGGGTACATGCCCCATCCGGAAATCATCTCGCGAATGAATGAGTACGCCCGCGTCGAGCAGCACAATCGCGCGGCTGAAGATGGCTCGCAGCCGGGCTTGATCACCTTGTGGCAAGAACTCGAGGGGATGGCGACCACTGCGGAAATCCGAATCGACACCCAGAAGTCCAGGTACGACTTCTACGTTCAGCAGGCCGGGACGTCCTTTTGGGGCGGTGCCGAGACCTTGCATTCCGAGTGGCTTGGCAACGCGGAGCTCCCGGATTTGTCGCTGTACAGCAATGCCCAGCGGTGCATTGAGCGCATCCGTTCCAAGGTGAGCCAGGCGGACCCGAGCACAATCGATGGAGTGGAAAGAACACTCTCGTCCACAGAGAATCATGTGAACCGGTGGGTCGAGGCGATGAACAGCTACATCGCCAACCGGGAGGACAGCGGAGATCGGGCAGTTGAGCACTTGACCTGGACCCGAGACGGCGCGTTCACTGCGCTGGCAGTGTTGGGGGGCGCGGGGATCACCGCCGCCGTTAGTGCCGAGGCTGCTGGCGCCAAACTAGCGATCGGCCTGGGCATGGCTGTGGGCACCAGCGCCACCAAAGGGGTGATTGTTCAAGGAGCAGAGATTCAAGCGGGCTTGAGATCAGAGTGGGATCTGGCAGCCATCGCCCGCTCAGCTGTCATCAGTGGCGTCGCTTCCTTCTTGGCATCACGTGTGGGGGCAATGTGTTTTGGAAGACTGGTTGAAAAGGTTGGTGTGGCGGCCACAGCAAGGTTTGGTGAACAAGCTGGAATCGGAATTGAAAATACCGTGAAGTCGATTTTAACAGGGCCCTTGAAGCCATCGTTCACTGCATTCTTGGAATACTGCGGTGGGCAAGAAGGCATGACGCCTGAAGAATTTGCTGAACAGTGGATGACCCGCAGTGGTGGCCAGACCTTGGCACATCTTGCAATGTCTGTCGGCGGGCTTCATGAATGACCAATCCTCCACGCCAAACACTTGGCCTGATCTTCGGTGGGCATGAGCGTTGAGCTTTTGTATGGTGTCTGCTGACTCGGGGATGTGGTGATGTCACAGTGTGAGGTCTCCATTGAGTTTGCTCAGCCGAACCGCCGATACCGAGGTGGCGAGACCATCTCTGGCTCGGTGCATGTGGTCGCCAAACAAGCGCTGACCTATGACTCCATCACACTGACAGGTTTCTGGCGCTGCCACGGGTATGGGCTTCCCGTTACCAAAGAGTTCCACGGTGCTCGGATCGATGCCGTCGGCCACCTTGTGGCGGATGAGCGTCGCAGCTTCCCTTTCTCCTTTGTGGCCCCCTCTGAGCCGGTGACCTACCACGGCTCGGACCTCAATTTTGACCATTATGTGCGGGTCGAGGTCGATTTTCCAAAGGGCAAAATTCAAGAATGTACCGAGCAATACAAGCTGGGTCCGGGCGTGATGCCCATGCGTTTGGGTTGGGGCCGTAACGGCCCCGGTCGTGTCGACTCTGACATGGGGTCCAAACAAGGACTGGCTTTCAATCTCGTCATGTTGTTCGTTTGTGCCACAAGTTTCTTGATTGCCCCGATTTTTGGCTACTTCTTTTCCGGCATATTGGTGTTGACCTGGGTCCATAGGCTCCTGTTTAGAAGTCAGTTAAGAACGGTCGTTATCACCACCCCGAGCACTGTGATGGGGGCGGGTGAGGACTACACTGTGACGGTGAGTTGTACACCGAGAATGAGCCTCTCACTCAAGGGCATTCGGGTGAAGCTCAGGTGTGTGGAAGAATCGACTAACATCGAGGTAAGTGGCGACGGGGTGGGTGGGATTACCGGAATTAGTCAAGAGATCTATGGCAACCACAATATGTTCAGCCAGGGTGTGGTCATAAAGGCGGGTCAGGGCTTCACGACCGAGATTAGCGGCACGATTCCACAGACTGAGGCTTACAGCTTCGCCACGGCGTACGGTGATGTCTGGGAGGAAAAGGTTTGTGGAGTAAGCTGGGAGATCCAAGTGTCTATTTCTACGCGCCTTTTTGCCGCTTGGACGGGCAGGATACCCATTCAGGTGGTGCCGCCTGAGTTTATCGAGCGTTCCAGTGGGGAAGGATGAAGGCAACGGAGACCAAAACGATATGGCCTTTGGCTTAGAAGAACGCGGTCTTTTCCAGGCGAACAGCTTACTTTTGATGAAGCCGAAAATCCCCTCGAAAGGATCGAGGGTCGGCTGTCACCGAAGAGTGGTGTGGTAGCGTCCGCCCCATGAGCACTGCTGCGCCCATCACCGAAGGCTTTGCCCACCCAAACCCCGAGGTGCGGCTTGTGGCGCTGGCCAAGGCGCCCCCGCACCCGGAGGCACATGTGGCCTTCGGTCTCGCTTTGCTCTATGGCCACCTGTGGACAGGGCCGGGGCCCGAGGGCTGCGACATGACCGAGCGGCTCATCTTCTTTCTCACCCGGGTCCACTTTCCGCGGAACCGCTGGGGGGTGCACTTCCTTCGGTACCTGTCCGAGGACTCTGTGCACGGCCACCACGCTGCAGATCTTTGGCAAGCCAGCGCCTATGTCACCGTACAAGATGACGGGTACGACTGGAGCCTCAACGTGGGCGAGTGGCGCCGCTTGGTGCACCGCGTCGGCCACTGGATCGGCGTGCAGCCAGATGAGGTGCTCTTCGCCGGCGCCTTTGGCCAGGGCTCATCCCAAGCCTTCGGGATGCTCCCACCGGTGGACTTCGTCCACAGGTGGTGGCGGGGAGTGAGGGCAAACCGCCCCTACCGAATGGCGGTGGTCGCGGAGTGGCTTGGCAACGATGGCCACGGCGACGAGGCGCGCCGGCGCTGCCTTGCCCACGTGCCACCCCGGTGGACCTGGTGGGTGTCCTGGGCATGGCGAGTGGGCGCATCCCTCACCTTGCACAAGTGGCGCCCAACACCAGAGAAGCGGGCCACCTGGGGCCAGCACCGACGGTGGCCAATTCCCCACCTGGATGGCACAGCCGCAGTCTGTTGCGCGGGCTGTGCCGAGCCCGTGCGGGAGTTGACGGGGCCCTGCCACCTGTGTGGGCACCCGGTCGAGGAAGAGTCTGTCGCCATCCACGTGGTCAAGCTCGTGGTGCGAGACCGATACTGCCCACGTTGTGTGGTGGACTTGGGGAGCGAGTGGGCACCGCGCACCTGCCCCTGCTGCGGCCTGGACCTCGAGTCTCACCCACCCCAAGTGGATGGGCTGAGCCAGGAAGCCTTCGACCAGGCGTGACGCCCCGGCGGCTTCAGGCGTTCAACGTCCAGAAGATCGCCACGAAGCAGGCCGACACCGCTAGCGCAAAGGCGACCAAGGCGTACACAGAGGCGTAGGCGGACTGGCTGCGCGCCAAGCGGTAGAGCAGTCGCTCACCGGGCCACAGGCGTGTGGTCATCACCTACTGACCCGCCGGATTGAGGGCGTCGCTGGGATTTTTCGTCTTGCCCACTGCCTTGTACATGTTCTTGCCCTATTTTTTTGTGATTAACAAAGTCAGCTGGCTTGGGTGTTCTGTTTATGTCGAATGCTCTGAACCCGATGGGTCCGTTCTTTTGGGTGTCGAGAAGATAGACAATGGCTTGCGGTGACTTCAATGGAGGAGGATGCGAGGTATCTACAAATATCCCCGCTCTCTTTGCCCAGGTGGGCACGGCTCAGCCAGCGGTCCCCACGGTTGAGCGGTCACCAGTGACAGGAGTCACGACCACAGCGATGAACAAACTCCCCACAGAAACATGTCCAGCATCGCTCCAGAGCAATACAATACGCCTCCGAGTTCCTTTCGGAGAGCACTAATGTTCCTGCCAGTCGCCCTAGCTATATTGTCCCAAGCCAACGCCCAAGCGCTCGACCCCACCCTTGCCTACACAGCTTGGGGAACCTTCGCTGTTGGTGCTGGGCTCACGCTTGTCTACGAACCCGAAAGCCCAAACTTCCCAAGCGCCACCGCACCCGCCTTTGACACCAAGATACGCTCGCATTTCGCCCGCGACGAACCTGTGGGCGAGTTTGAGTCTTTCGCATCTTTCGCCATCTTCCCATGGATGGCGGCACCATTTGCGCTTCAAATGCTCAACGGCGACAACACAACAGCGCTTATCAACACACTAAACTCCTACCTCTTAACGGTCGGACTGACTCAGGTAGTGAAGAAGAGCGTCGCCCGAGAGCGCCCGGACGGGAGCGACCACCAGAGCTTCTTCTCTGGCCACTCGGCAAGCGCCTTTGTTGCGGGCGCAGGCGTGGTTTCAGCCCTACAAGATGCAGAGGCAAACCCTTGGCTCACACACACCGTCTGGGTGATATCGGGCGCCCTCGCCGCCTCTCGCATTGTAGACGACAAGCACTTCACCTCAGACGTCATCACAGGCGCCGCAGTCGGTGCCGCAGTCGGCCTCTACTACCAGCGCCACGGAATGACAGACTCCACAACAGCACTTCACATCTCCTCATCAGAACAGGTGCCGCTGGCCATCTCCATCTCGGGGGATCTGTGATTTTTAGCTTGCCTGTGGCAGCCGCGGCTACCCCGCCAATGCCTAAATTTTCAGGCTTTATTGCCTACAGGTCCTGGGGACCGTCGGGTGAGTCACTCAAGCCTGCTGCCTTCAGCCCAGCCAAATCGACCTTCAGTGTAGGCCGATAGTCTTTTAGGCTCTGGATTGCCGTCAGCTTGCCATCGGCTGGCTCGATGGGTGTCTTCTCCAGGTAGACGGATACCTTTGCATCCTTGCGCTTGAGGATTCCGCTGACCCAGGCCAGTTCGTAGGACACTGGTTCTTGGTCACTCTTTGGCTCGACCAATTTGACCTTTACGTCCCATATGACGTGTCGGGGAGCAGTCGTCACAAGGTGGGTGTCCAGGTACGTTTTTCCGAGATCGGTGACTGCGACGACCGCGCCACTGTGGAATGCCTTGATCTCGGTCTGCTCGAACACCTCGCTCCCCATCAAGCTCTCGGACTCATTGGCGTCGGTTTCGTCCAACATCAGCCGTTGGTCAAAGACCGAGACGGATGAGTTCACGTTCTCTGCCTCAGCGATGATGGCGTCATTGACAAACTGGCGTTCGATGTGCCCGCGCACACCATGGTAGACAAAGACGCCTTGTGCGAATTGGCTCTTGTACAGCGTCGTTACCCTGTCGAGGGGCTCGGTGAGCATTTCATCCGACATCACGTATGAGTCAGGTCCAAATTTACCCACATAGCGGCTATCTCGAAGCGACTTGCCAAACACTGGGCTCGGTAAGCCGACCTCCTCCACCAAAGGGCCGAGACCGCTGTTTACCCAGGCCTGCCAACCATCTTCGACCTCAGCCATCAGTGCGAGCCCATTCTCTCCGGATTTGTAGTCGGAGTATGATTTCATCCTGAGACACTCATCGGTGTTGTCCAAGATGGCGAACTTGGGTGTGTAGGTTGGCTCAGACTCATCGTCTCTTTGCGCATCGGTGGTGTCGTCTTCGATGAGTTGAGCGATGGCGTACACCCGGTCGCTTACATCGGCATAGGCCACGGTATCGATGGCCTTGTACAGCGGTGTCTTCTGGCCATTCAGGACCAGGGTAACACCAGCTGTTTCTTTGCCCTCGTATGCCAACTCAGCACCTTTATTTAGGTACCAGGTCCGCCCAACGGTACCCACAGTTTTCTGACGGTTTCCTTGGTGTACGAAGACGTGTCTTGAGCCCAAGACTCCGCGATAATCAAAGCGGCCATCCTCATCGATGAGCACGGCATTCGAAGGCGTACCCCCGTTGTTTTCGGGCACCTGAGTGAGGTACTCAGGAACGTCGGTGACCACGTTGGCTTTTTTAACAATGGCATCTACAGTCGTGCCCTCACTGCCGTCGTGAACCTCAACCCAAACGTCGTCCTTGCGGCCCAAGAAGTGGTAGGTGGCTTGATCTTTGTCCTTCTTGTCTGCGAGGCGATGAAGCCAGTTGATTGTTCGGTAGCCTTTTGTGGTCGTATCGTTGCCTTTGTACAGAGACCACAGGCCATTTATCTGTCCTGTCCAGAAGGTATTGTTGAGGTCTGAACCACCGTACAGGTGCTTGATATTGTCTACAAATTGCCCGCTATCTTTGCCCACGTGGGCACGGCTCAGCCAGCGGTCCCCA
>DBIS01000197.1:7135-7330 GCA_002296975.1 Deltaproteobacteria bacterium UBA796
CGGCTCAGCCAGCGGTCCCCAGGTCCCATGGAGGATATGGGGTCGCCGTTGAGGGCGTAGACAATGTCTCCAACATAGGCGGGGATTCCGCTCTTCTCGTGTACACCGTACAGTCGAATTCTGTTGTACCAAGGACCGTGTTCCGCCCGGGCATACACCGAATGAAGGATGTCGCGGGTCCCCACGTATGAGAGG
>DBIS01000195.1 GCA_002296975.1 Deltaproteobacteria bacterium UBA796
CCACAGCTCAGGAGGGCCTTAGAAGGAAGTCCCCGGCCTGGAGGTATGGGTGGCTGGTTTTCTTTGGCGCGACGAGCGGGGCTCAAGTTGCGGATTCAACGGCAAGCGGCTCTGGTACACTAAGCACCATGAAGTCTTCGATGAGCCAGCTAAATATACCCACTGAGGTCATCCGAATCCTGGCGAGTCATGGGCCGGTTCAGGTGTCGACCCACGCCTATGAAGGGGCCAACTCGGCGACCGGCGCACCGTTTGAGGATGTTTTTCACCTGTTTTTTCCCACAGGAAGCCCAACGATTGGCGCTTTGCTCAAATCGACCCAGGTCGAGGTGTCGGCCAAGGCAGCAGATGGGCGGTATCAAATCCGGATGAAGGGTAGGGCACACGCGGGTCGGTGCCTGGCTGGTCATCCGATGTTGAGCGTGCTCGAGCCTTGGCAGCCGGAGGGTGTCAGCCCACGGCAGCTCGTTGTCGTGCCCTTCGTCGCTGAGCACATTGAATTTATCCGTGGAGACGCAGATCACCATCAGCGAAATGCTGGCCTGACTCCCGCGGGCCGTGAGCGGCCGAGCATCAGCCGGATTTGGTTTATGGCAGCCTTTTCTGGCATGGCTGGTCCTTTGGCTTTGTGGTTTGTATTGGCATCTGCATTTTGGTTTGGCTTGCAAGGGGCAGAATTTTTGGGGCGCCCCATGGGCCTCATTTGTGCGCTGTTGGCCGGCCTGGGATTGATATCGGGAACCCGACTGTTGGTGATTTCCCAGGGATTTTTGCAATGGCGAAACCTGCGAGCCAGCCGAGGGGACGCGCCATTTTTGAGTGAGGGCTTTGTGTCGCCGCATGAGGCTAGACTCGTGGCGGCCACATCTCTTTCAGTGGCAGCCATCGCGCTGTTCGCCATATGGGCGGTGTGGGGAGAGGACCTTGTTTGGCGTGTTGTTTTGGGCAGTGGCATTTGGTTGTGCGGACCAGCGTGGGCACTTCATCTTGCCATGGGCCGACCTGAGCCTCGGCGTTAGGGTGCTGTTGGAGGTCAAGTGCAAGTAGCTCTCAGGGGAAGCAGCGCGTCCACAGTGACAGCTGGAATTTTGCTATTGACCCACGCGAAACGCTTGGGTCATCCCATAAAGGTCGTGATCGAAGGATCCCCTGAGGACGCCGCATCGGTGCCAGGGCCGGCCCTGGTGAATAGCCCTGTGCTGTCCGGGTGTGGCGTTGGCCGTGTAAGAGGGCGAAACGGCCTTGTGTGCATGCCTGGGCCTGCCATATCGCCATTATTGCTAAGCCTAGAGCCTGGCGGTCTCAGCGATTGGTTCCAAGTGGACCGTGCGGGTGTCGGTATCCACCCGAGCTCAACTGCAGTCGTGGGCTTGTGCCGGCATGCCGACCCGCAGGGCAGAAACCTAGGAAACGTGTTGAGGCGTGCTTTGGACGCTGTTGGGTGTCCCGCAGAACCGGCGCTGCTTGATATTCTGTTTGGTGCACCAGTCGATCCGATTGTAAGGGTGGCATTGGCACTCGTCGCTGGACGCGAGATGACCGGTCGGAACGGTGAGAGCTTTACGCGCTTTGTTCAGTCTGGAATTACCGACATTCCTGACCCACTGCCCACGCCTTTGTCGGTCAGCCAATGGGTAGAAGCACGAGAAAGTGGAGCGATAGAAAAACTCACCGAGCGTCTCCAACCAGGACTTTCGGGTGAGGTGATGGACTGGTTGAATGGCCTTGACCAGTTACCAAACGAGCCTTCGATGGCTGGATTGGTCTGCTCGATAGCCGAGGTCGGTAGTCACCTTTTATCTCTTCCCATGGCAGGAATGTTGCCAGCCTTGAGTCCATCGGCTGAGCGTGTCGCCCGGCATTTGGGCCCAGCGATCGGTGTGAGCGGTCCAGAACACTGTGGCTTGCACGCGCTGATTCAGACCTATGTATTTTTAGGTGGTGGATTTGTGGACTATGCCCGTTTCGCAGTGACCATCGATGGAGATGCGCCACCAGACGGAAGAGAAGCGCGATGGCAGTGGTTGTGTCAGAGTGCTTATTTGGCCAAAGTGGGGGCCGGTGATTTGTGGCGGAAGTTGGTGGATCCATTGCAGTAGCTTGTGTCCATTGGGTGAACGGGTGAGGATGAGTGAGCGATGACCAACCCCAAGCCCAACCAACCTGGCCAGAAAGACCGCCCCAAACAGCGAAAGAGCCGTCACGCGTCCAGAAGAGCTAAAAAAGCGCCCACGCTGCCTGATATTTTGTACCACGCCTGCGACGCTGACCTCGGTGAACAAGCAAAGGCCTCGGGTAACCTATGTCTCGCTGGCGGCCGGCAACTGTTTATGTCCCGTTCAGAGTCTCAAGCATGGTTGGTCGCTCACAGAAACTTTAAAAACCCGGCTGTCCTGTACATCAACGCCAGCCGCGCCAAACAGGCATCGACTGAGTTTCAGTTCAATCATCGCGGTTTGTGGCAGTCGCCATCGGTCCCACTCAAACACGTGCTCAACCTTCTGCCAGGTTTCGACTCCCAATACTCTGCTGGCGGGTTTCCTGTTTATTACGGAAAAGATGGTCCAGAAATTGCGCTCATAAAGGTTCGTCGCCGATTTGGCACCACCTGGGAAATCGCAAAAGGCAAACTTGAAAGCGGCGAAGGGCCTGTGGAGTGCGCCATTCGAGAGCTTCAAGAAGAGATGGGTGCAGCAATGGACTTGACCGTCGAACATGACCTGGGTTTCGTCCGTTTCGGCTTTATGACCCCAGACCGCGAGCCACGATTGAAGACCATGTACGTTTACCAGTTTCGATGTGCGGAGCGCGTCGCCAAATTTTCACCTGCCTTGGGCGAGTCGGTCGAGGACGTCCGGTGGTTCAGCCCGGCTCAGGCGGACCAGGTGGTGACCCATCGCTCTCTTCGCCCCCTGATGTGGCAGCTGCTCCAGAAGTTTGGGAAGGGTCGATAGGCCCACGCCATAGGTCTGGTCCAGCTTTTTTCCAATCCCCTTGCAATGGATGGTCAGGAATGGACATTGGGTTTTGCTCTGCCCCATCATACAAAACTGTAAATACATGGCGCCCTGGAATGATTGCCAGGCTTGGGCGAGGGTGTGAAAAAGTGTAGATTCTCCGGCCGCGGTGCAGCCAAGGTTGCCCAACAAGGTCTGGCCTGGCCTTGGTGAAAATCGGGTTCCAATCGTCAAAAGGAGACAGGCGCCACAACACTGGACTGTGGTGTCGGCGGTCGTCATCGGGCGGGCCAGGGCCACGTACCAAGACAATCGCGTCTCCAGGAAGGCTCAGGTCAAGCACTGCATCAATGCCCCGGTGGACCGACTGGTTGGCGACTATATGCCATGTGTCAGCCAAGCCAGAACCAAGTCCGACGAGACCTCGGCCAATGGCTGCGATGACAATGATGACGCCAAAGGCAAGATGACGAGATGCAGTGGCGCTTAAAAGCACAACAGCCGGAACCCCGAGCAACATGGCATACGGGAACTGGTGGGGCGCTGCGATACCCACGCCGACCATTCCGGCCCAGATTGCCAATGTGCTTGCCCAAACGAAGGCAGCTGCTTTCGCCTCCTGAGCACCCAGTAGGATCATCGGAATTAACATGACCCACAGGACTGAAAACCGGTCTATTGCGTCTTGTATGGAGCGTTCAACGTCCAAGGGGGGCTGTCGTTGACTTGCGCTTGATACGGCCAAGGCCCATGCATTTGGGACCAGTGGCATCACCCCGAAGGCTGCGACCATCAGAATCCGCATCCGCTTGGGGTGGGTGAGTGCTATCAAGATGCAAACCAGCCCCGCCAAAATGTGAGTCCAAGCCCCAATGACCACGAACACTGTCAGGGCCACAATCCGGTTGCTTCGGAGTGCCCACCACGTCGCGGCGATCACCAACACACTCAGGGGGTAGTTGTTGACTTCGGCAGCATAATGAAGCTGCACAGGGTCGGTCGCCAGAAGTAAAGCGGGCAACAGGGTCGATGGGTGGGCCCTCAGCATGAACCAAACAGCACCGAGGCTGCACGCTGAGCTAAAAATTAGCCATATGGCCGGCATGGGTAAGACCAAGGTGCCCAGGCCATGAAGAAATGGGTACAACGGCGGGTGCAAGCCCACCCAAGTGCTGAGCGCCCCCACGGTGTCGCCGGCCAATAACTCGGCGGTAGTGGCGTTATTGTAGGCGGCAAAATGCAGCGCCCATTCTTCCCACCGACCACCGGCGCGCAACAGGCGCGACAGTGCTGCAAAGAGCAGGATGGCGGTGGCCCCCGTACGCATGGGGGTGGGCGCCCTCAGTTTTTACCCGCTGGCGCGTGTAGCCTAGAGTCGATCACCCGACCGTGACGGTCATACAGTGTGGCCCGATCGCGAGTGTTGTTCCAAATCGGGGAGTGGGACCCTAAAAAAACAGCCAACTGGGCGCTGGGGTCGGCTTGATTGGTTCCGATCCCTGAATGGATTTTGAAGGTGTGCCCTGGTGGAACCAACAGTGGGGGCAAAATCCAGGCGCGACCGGATTGTTCTACGATCCTGAAACCGTCCAAGTCCACCATTCTTTCGGAGACATTGCAGACACGCAAATATTCCCCGTTGACGTTGGCTCGGTCATCGCCGTTTGCATTGGCGTGAAAGCTTGTGATGTGCAGCACGCCTTCGTACCGGTCTGTGCTCCATATGCCTCTGCCTGCGGCCCTGGCTTTGGCTTGTGCTTTTACCCTTGCGCTGTGGTCGGTGGCATCCGGTGGAATGATGAACAGGTGGGCGAGGCCCAAGCTCAAAAGGTGGGTGGAGAGGTCGGTCTCATCGATTTCAATCCCAGCAATGAGCCGGCCATAACCGTCTCGCTTAACAGCGCCGAAAATGAGTTTGACCTCTCTGCCAAGCACCAATGCGCTTGCGGCTTCTCGGGCCTCGATACCGTAATCTTCTTTGGGTCGAAGCTCAGGGGTGTTGACCCAGCGAAAACGGATTCGCTCGCCCGACTCCAGGGTCATGGTGTCGCCGTCATAGACCGCCACGATTCGACCAGTGCTTGGCGGGGGCGCTACGCCTGGCATGCTTTCGGCATGAGCATTGCCATTTCCGCACCCAGCCCAAATTCCAAGCCCAAGAAAAAAAACAGATATGTGTCGCATGAGAGTCCTTAACCCGCCAAAAAGTAAAACTGTCCCAAGTCTGAGCGGCTTATTTGGGAGGGAGGAGCGCATCGATTCGAAGCGCCTGACCAAAAAGGTAGACATCATCTGGAGCCTGTGCTGCCGCGCCCCATGAGGCAGCCCGTGCGCCCTTTATGTCCCCACGGGCTTCTAGGACGAGGGCGAGCGTGTCCATAAATTCAGCCCGCTGCGGGTAAACAGCCAGTGCTTTTTCCACCTTCTTTTGGGCTTGGTCTAGGTCGATCCCCGCAAGGGCTTGGTACCATGCTTGGCAATTCAGTTCGCTTGCTGGGTCGCGTGCTCGACCACAATCCCGCGCAAGTCCGGCCTCCATAAAGGTTTGGGCCCGGGTTTCGTCGTGCAGCATGTGCCAAGCCCCTGCCAGAAAGTCGAGTGGAATGTCTTCGGGATGCAGGCGATTTTCAATTGCCGAGAGCTCCACTTGAGCCATGGTTTTGCGGTCTTTACCCACAGCGGTTTTGGCCAATAACCAGTGGGCGAAACCTTCTGTGGGTTTATTTCGGACCAAGCGCCGCAAATGGGTAAGCGCACCGTCGAAGTCCTTCTCCATCCGAGAAATTATCGCCCGGCGCAGCAAATAGGCGTCTGGGTTTCCTTCGATGGCGATGGCCTCGGCCACAGCAATTCGAGAAGCCGAAGGGTCGCCAGAGGCCAACAATACATCGGCGTAAGCTATCCACCCTTGGGAAGCGCGTGGAGATAAAATGGTGGCAAACTTGGCTTGTTTAAGGGCCTCTTTGGTGTGCCCTTCAAGCCAGAGCCCATTGACTGAGTTGATAATCTCGCCGGTATCGATCAGGTCACGCACCGACAATGTGGCCAACCGTTCAGCCGCCATCGCTGTATTTCCTTCCCGTCGCTCAATGCGAGAAAGGAGTGCGACGGCCTCGGGGTATTCCGAGGACCGTTTTGCGAGCTTGCCAAGGCGTCGTCGTGCCTCATCGGTCTTGCCGATAATATACAGCGCGCGGACGCGCATGAGTGGATCTTTACTCGCTTCCCCACGCCGAATAAACCACTCGTGGACATCCACTTTTGGCTTGTCGCCTTCAGATGGGCTGAGGGCAAACCGTTTGGCCGGATAGTCCAAAAGCAGCTTGTGATCTTTCATGGCTTCGTAGCCTAGCAAGCCCTTCAATCGGGTATCGTGACGAGAGGGAGGCTCGTCAAACCGAATCCAACGTCCAGTTTGTGTGTGATTGAGGACGACGCCCCCGACAGGCAGGCGGACCACAGAAAACCGGCGAGTCTGCTCGTCGTTTGACCCAACCGGGGGTGTTCCTACGCCAATCACTGGCTCCTGCCCGACGGTGCTGACTTGGCCGAGTTTCCCCAAGGTGCCGCCGACCAATAATATGCCGCGGGCGCCGGTATCGACCTCTAAGAGCACAGGCTGCTCTACTGTCTCCCCCGACCCGTTTCGGGCCGTGAGCGTGGCCTGGGTCATCGGATGATGGCCTTGAAGGAAAAGCGGCACCGCGTGGGCGGGCGTTGGATTGTGGTCGGCCAGGCTAAGGGTGAGGCTTTGGTTTGGGTAGTCGATCTCCAGCTGGAAGTGACTCAGCAGGTCGCTGCCGATGATGCCATCAAGGGGCACCATTCCCACATGAGAAGGGATACCAGTGACGGCGACGGCGACCCTCAAGTCCTTCAGGGTGAATCGCCCGATGCGAAGCGAGCTCAATCGCGCCCCTATCCAGTTCGTCCTCCCGTTTATGCCCGCGAGTTGCCCTCTTTTATGTTGGACATCTAAATTGAGTTCTATCGCGACCCGTTGAGAGACCACGCTGAGGGCAGCGCCGGTGTCGACCAAAAATAGTCTGGGCTGGCCATCAGAGAGCTTGACCTCAACGAATATCTTGTCTCCACCCCCTGGACTTCGAAGCAACGGAACCGTGGTCGTGGCGGGTCCGAACAGGTGCTTGGTGCCGTCGATTTGTCGGTGCGCACAAGCACAAACCAACACCAGAAACAGGGGAATGAATCGTTGCATACCCTGATGGTATCGCGGCCTAAAGTGCGAGCGCCACTCGACCGTGGGCATGGCCACGCTGCACGGTGATCAGCGCTGTAGAACGATGCTTGGCCAAGGCCTGTTGGATGGCGCTTTGTGCATCTGCTGGCAGGGTGACATGGCGACCATCGATTCCCAAAATGATGTCTCCTGGCCGCAATCCGAGCTTTGCCGCAGTCCCTGATCGACGAACTTTCGTGACGACCACTATTTGCCGATGCTGATCGCCGTAGGGCTCGAGTGTCCAGCCAACGCGCTGAGCGGCATCCTTCAGGCCATCTTTATCACCAGGTATGTTGGTGTTCATCTCAAGCTCAACGGTTTTGCCTTGGCGGAGGGCCGTTATTCTCAAGGGCTCACCCGCAGTCAACGAAGAGAGATAGGCGTTCATATCGGCCCTGCCCTGAATAGGCCGAGACTGGATGGCCAAGATGACATCTCCTGCTTGAAGGTGTCCATTAGCGGCGATGGTGGCCGGCTTGGTTGCATGATGAAGAACAGTGACGACCTTTGGTCCGGTGCGCTGAACGCCCTCAAAGGAAAATGCGACATCAACAACCAAAATCCCAAGCCACGGCAGCTGAACCACGCCATCTTCAACCAAATCTCGCGCAACCTTGATGGCCCTATCTATCGGGATGGCAAATCCGATCCCCTGGGCGTCCGGTCGAATGGCGGTGTTGATGCCGATGAGTTCACCGTCCGCGTTCAGAAGTGGCCCGCCAGAGTTTCCTGGGTTGATGCTGGCGTCGGTTTGGATAAAGTCCTGAAATACTCGCTCGTCGGTCTCGAGGGCCCGGCTGGTGGCACTGATGACCCCGGTGGTCACGGTGTGGCCCAGCCCGAACGGGTTGCCGATGGCGATGACGGGCTCGCCCAATATGAGGGCTCCAGAGCTGCCGAGGGCAACGGCCTTAAGTGTGGCGGGGGGATCGATGCGTAAAACGGCCAGGTCGAGCCCATCAGACAATCCCAGCACCCGGGCATCGGCCTGAAGCCCATCAGCGAAGGTCACGGTGATCCGTGCGGCGGTGGACACCACATGAGCGTTGGTCAAAACCACACCATTGGCGTCGATGACGACCCCTGAACCCTGACTGGACGCAGATGACTCTCGATAAGGGCGCCCAAAAAGCCTCGCACGGGGCTGCTCGGTAGTGATGGAGACCACCGAAGGGGCGACTTGGGCCACAGCTCGGGTCACTCGGGTTTGGCGGTTGGTGGAATTGGGCGCGATCGATGTGGGCACCGTGCCGGTAGCGGCTTGGGGGAGGGTCGCTCTAGATGGCGATGGGGCTGGCATCTCGCCAATCGTCAAGGCCGCTCCAAAACCCAGGCACAGGCCGATGGCGAGTGTGGTCAGTACCGTCTCAAATCTCTTCATTTTTCCGCCGATGGTGTGTCTGCAATTGGAGAGACCACCCTCGGTTTCCCGCTGGGTGGTCTCTCAGTTGGCGTCAATCGCCCAAAAGAGCGACTGAAACGTCTTTAATCAGACCCGGTCAACACCGAGCTTCTTGACGTTTGACTTCCAGACCTTGTCGCCAAGCCAGGATGGGCCGTTCTTGGGTGCTTCGACCTGCTCACGCCAGCCCTTGAAGTTGTGGACCCGGTTGGTACCGCGCTCACGAAGGGAGATGGTGGTGTGTCCACGTGAAGCTGCCTTGAGGGCGGCGCCACGGGGTTGACGAGAGGCAAAGACGATGTTGGAGTCTTTTCCGCTTTCTTGGAGCACGAAGTACTTCTTTTCAGCCATTGTATTTTTCCTGTTTGGACCGTTCAATTTCGACCAGCGCAGGTCCACGCCCTGGTCGTTGTTAGAATGTGCAGAGTTTAGGCGGAAACCACCTTCCCTCCTGCCTGTTTGGCTTAATCGAGTATTTTCAGGCGGCAAACGAAATTGCAGAGACGCACAACGTTTCAGTGGGTTTTGACCTGTGGATATCCTGAAGAAAGTCGCCTAAGCTATTGGTTTTGTTGCTAAAAAGGAAACGATCGAAAATAGTCGTCTTTTGGCAAAAAAAAGCAATATGTCCGCAGTGGCACGTTTGGATGTGGAGTTATCCATAGGCAAATATTGGAACTCGACCTAAGGAAGTCGCAAAATTTGTGGATTTTTATCGGATATAAGCAGCCAATGGTGCTGTTTGGAGCTGAAAAACCAACCTGTGCTCGACCAAATGGAGACTTTGGTCTGATCTGAAGCATCCGCAATTTTGGTGACCGTCCATCCAAGGCTAGAGTTTTGGATCTTGGCGATTTGCGATGAAGCCAAGACGATGAGGTACCCGCCATCTTGGCGTGGGACATGAGCGATGTGGTTGATGGTGTAGCTGCCCACAAGCTCTGCGATGTCGACCCGCTCACCGTAAGTGGGGCCTGGGTAGTAGGACAACAATGCCTGTGCGTCGTGTCCATACCGAAAGTGCCACCCATCCGCGACCACCAGGTCTTGGATACCGTCACCGTCCACATCGGCCAGAATCATGGTGCGAACACCACGGGTGGTCGTGAGCGATTTCTTGGTGCCCTGGGGGCCCTGAACGATCAGGCCACCGTGTGAACGTGGGGTGGGTCCATAAAGGGTTCCAATCGCAAAATGTCCTGTTCGGTCGAGCGCAACCTGCTGAAGCCCCATGATGCTGTCGGTCACCGGAACAAAATTCGAGCCATCCAATCGAAAGCCGCGGGCCTTTTTTTCCGCTCCCAAAATCGTGACCAACACACCGGCTGCGTCGAAGGAAACGTCGACCACCCGAAGACCAACGGCCTTGCCTATCGGGATCACTTCGGCGCCATCCTCATTGACCAAGACCAGGGTAGGGGCAGCTTTAGGGTGCTGACGTGACCGCCCAAATCCAAGGATGAGGGTTTCGTCAGGACCAGCCAATCGTGGCCCAGCATCCCATGCTTGAACGCTGCCCTCCACAGAGACCGACCCCGTGGACCAACTGAGCGTGCCGTCATTCAAGTGGAAAAGTGAATCCGTACCATCCCCGTTTAAGTCCGCGGAAAAGAGCCTTTCGACTGGGCCTTCTTGGAGCTTTGGTGGCGATGGGCTGGGTTCACATCCAAGCCCAAATATGAAAATCAGCGTGGAAAACGTTGAGATCATGGCTGTTCTCCTGCCCACCGCGGCGCGTGGCTGGCAACGATTTTTAGCCCTGGACATACTTCTCTATATAGGCGGGCCCACTTTGGCGCTGTTTTGAGCTGTTTTGGGCGGCCATCCACGACCCAAGAGACATGCTGGGGCCGCTCTGCGCCAGTGAGGTGCTCGTCGACCCACGCGATGTCCCCAATGAACAGCCAGGGGCCATCCTCGGCCGCCACCAGAACAGATGCCGACCGCCATTCTGTGTTGGTTGTCCACACTTCGGTGCGGGGGTCTAAATCTATGAGCCCGCTGGTGTGGTCATAATGAAGATGGGCCATCAGGACGGTACGCGGGTGGCGGGGGGCCTGTTCGAGCAGGGTGAAGCCTTCGGGGACATCAAGCTGGGCCATAGACAAGGGAAAGCGAGGAAAAGTCCTTTCTCGGCTGGAGTTTCCGAGCCCAGCGTCACCATAAACACTGCCATCAGGATGTGAGATATGCCCCACCAACACCGGTAATTTCACTGGATCAGTTTTTCCACTGTCCACAACTTGGCGCCAATCTGAGGTAATCCATCCGGTATTCAGCACGTTGACCTTTACACCCGTCACGAGGCCAGCCTGAGGGCAATTCAAGCCGATGCTGAGGGCGAGGGTGCTTGAGTTCATCACATCTCCTGAACGGAGACGTTAACCGAGAGCACCAAGCTGCGACTAGGAGTCACATGTTTCGCCGAATTCTCATCGCAAACCGGGGCGAAGTTGCCGCCCGTGTGATTCAAAGTTGCCGCAGTCTCGGCATCCAGGCCGTCGCCATCTGTACCCAAGCTGATGAGGACCTGCAGTACTTGAGTCAAGCCCATAAAGTCGTCAACATCGGGTCCAATCGCTCGTATTTAGACCTGGATAAAGTGATCGACGCTGCCCGTGAAAACCAATGCGCAGCGGTTCATCCAGGCTGGGGATTTTTATCTGAAAATCCAACATTTGCTGCCCGGTGTGAGGCGGTTGGCATCACTTTTATTGGTCCAACAGCCGGTACCATGCGGCGAATGGCCGACAAAGCCGAGGCCCGTACCGTTATGGCAGCATTGGGACTAGCGACCATTCCAGGCAGCGACGGCATGCTCAAAGATGCCAAAGAAGCCGAACTCGTGGCCGAACAACTTGGCTTTCCAGTCTTGCTCAAGGCCGTCAGCGGTGGCGGTGGGCGGGGTATGCGGGTCGTGCGGTCCAAAGAAGCGGTCGTTGAAGCATTTGAGGAGGCGAGTGCCGAGGCCTTGGGCGCTTTTGGTGATGGTCGAATGTATGCCGAAAAACTGATCGAGAATGGTCGCCACATCGAGTTTCAAATCATTGGGGATGGGCACCGGGTGCAAGTCCTTGGTGAGCGGGAGTGCTCGATTCAGCGTCGCCATCAAAAACTTCTCGAGGAGACACCCAGTCCAGGCTTGAGCGGCCCTCAGGGTGAGCGAGCAAAGCAAAAGGCCACCATGCAGATAAAAGCTGCATGTGAGGCGATTGGGTACCGGGGTGCTGGAACCATCGAGATGCTCCTATCCGCTGACGATGAGTTGTTTTTTATGGAGATGAACACCCGCCTTCAAGTTGAACATACCGTCACAGAGCAAGTCACAGGCGAAGACCTGGTGGCCGCACAGCTCAAGGTGGCTGCAAATCAGCGCCTGCCTGATATGGCTCATCCAACGGGTTGGGCGATTCAGTGCCGGATTAATGCGGAGGACCCACAAGATGATTTTCGCCCAACACCGGGCGTGTTGACCCGTTTTATTGTGCCGGAAGGTGAGGGGATTCGGGTAGATACCCACCTCGCTGAAGGAGACCGGGTGTCGCCACATTACGACTCCATGATAGCGAAAGTCATCGCCCACGGTCCCGATCGGGCCACGGCCATCTCCCGTCTCGTAGTGGCGCTGGACGCCTTTGAGATCGAGGGGGTTGTGACGACCCTCACACTTCATCAGCGGCTGCTTCGCCACCCAGGCTTTGTCGCCGGAGAGACAGACACAGGATTTTTGGAGCGAGAAGTAGAAGGATTGTTGTCATGAAATTGAGCCTATCTAAAATCGGCGGCCCGCTAGACACCTCGGCGAACGAG
>DBIS01000194.1 GCA_002296975.1 Deltaproteobacteria bacterium UBA796
AGGCGCCTACACCACCCGACCACCCGCCAGGGCCGCGCTCCACGGAGAGGCCCTGGCCCTGCCCTATGAAAGCGGAGCGCTCTTTCACGGCGAGGCATTCCAAATCCTAGAGTCCCTGGTTCGCACGGCTGAGGGTGCATCATCTGTGTTGCGCGCCAACAGCGGCGTACCTGTCGGGCGGGTCAACCCCGGGCTTTTGGATGGTGCCACCCACGGTATCCCCCACGACCAACTGCACATCTGGCACCCCGAACTCTCGAAGGACCAAGTGGCCTACCCAGCCCTGATTCCGGAGATAAACTTTTATGGTCCCACCCCGACCACAGGAAGCCTTCGATGTGAAGTCCGTCCCGACGGATTTTTGGGCAGCCCAGACTATCCAGCCGCGCAGATACAGCTGATAGGCGACCAAGGCGTGTGGTGTAGTTTTCGCTTGGTCGAAGCCTGCTTCGATAAAGGTGCGATCGGTTCGGCCCCAGCTTTGGAAAGACGTGCATTTTTACGAGATGGTGCCCATGTTGACGGTCTGCGCACCAGCACCCAGTCCGATGGGCTCACACGCTTGACTGAAGATGATGTGGCCGCCATCGACTGGCTTCCTGGTACCGTAAAATCGGTCTATGGCAGCAGAGAGATAGCCGAGATCGGCAAGCGAGAACATGTCGGCGCCGCTCTGGGCGTGCATCCAGGTCTCGTACCTAGCGGTCTGCCATTACACCGCTTTGATCTCACCGTATCTGGAGACGAACAAGCCGTCACAGTGACCGGCGATGGTCGGGGCACGATGGACATCAGTGAGGTGAGCCGATTTTGGTCAGGCTGGTTTGACCGAAAGCCCTGGATAGTCGAAGATATTTATTACGGCCTAATAGAGCGCTTCGTCGGCAAAGTCGTCCTCAATGATCCCGATGGTTTTGCCGCAGTGAAGGGTAAAAGTCTGATTTATTTGGGCAACCACCAAGTGGGCGTAGAGTCGTTGATATTCTCCATCATCGCCTCGGGCCTCGGACAAGTGCCCACGGTAACCTTGGCCAAGGCCGAACATCGCCACACTTGGCTTGGAAAGCTGATCGAACATTGCTTTGCCTACCCAGGCGTGGCCGACCCCAAAGTCATCGCATTCTTTGACCGCGAAGACAAGGGCTCATTGCCCGCGATACTCGCAGAGCTCGCCCAGGAGATGACCGGACCCGGACGCTCGGTGATGGTTCATATCGAGGGTACCCGGAGCTTGGACTGCACCACACCGGTACAGAAAATGAGCGGTGCTTTTCTGGACATGGCCATGAGCGTGTCCGCACCCGTGGTACCGGTTCGTTTTGTGGGTGCACTGCCGCGAGAGACGATGGACTCACGCATAGAGTTCCCCGTCGGAATGGGTCGCCAAGACATTTACATCGGCAGCCCGATTTATCCCGAGGAGCTCAGCAGCCTCCACTATGGCGCACGGAAGGCCAAGGTCATCGCAGCCATCAACGCTCTGGGCCCAAAGCACACAGCCGAAAATGCAAACCCGCCCGACCCAGCTTTCGCCGAGTCAGTCGCGTCTTGGCAAGCTCGCTACGGTGTCAGCGAAGAGCATGCGGTGCTTGGCTGTGTGTTGTCCGAACGTGCACAACCCGTAGACGAGACCCGAAATTGGCTGAAAGCAGACACCATCGCTGCCTTGGGCAACGGTGAGGTCGCGACCTGGCTAGCAGAACTCTCCACCCGGATCAAAGGTCTATAAAAACCTCGCCGCTCCCTGCGCGTACTGCGGTCCAAGCCACAGTGAGCGCGCCCTCGCCTCTTAAGACCCATCGCGCCCTCGCCCGTGGCCCTCGGGCGCCCAGGCTCGGATAAATACCATGCCGAGCACCGCCCACCTGCTGGCTTCCCCACCCATCTAAGTGGCCGACAGTCTGGGTGGGCTGACCATCGACAAGGGCGATGGTATCCGGCAAAATAAGATCCAACCGAATGGGAGCGACCAGCTCTTTTTCTTCCGCATAGCTTGAGCCTGCGGTGGGCAAAAAGCCAAGGTTTTCGACGATTGCATCGACAAGGGTGAGATCGCCGTCTTGGGTGGCGACCAAGCGCACCCGAAGCAGAGGTGTCGCCGCCAGCATCCGGTTTGCGACCACTGCCCCTCGGGCCACTTCGGCAGGTAAAAGTGCTTCTGGTGGGTTGCGAATGGTCCGCATATAATCGATGCCTCCAACCTCGACGATACCGAGTTGAGGGTGCTCAAAGGGTGCCCACGCAGATACCAACGCCGGGTCTTTGGCAAAAGCCTGGACCAGGGCACGGATGATCTTTGGGTCGGGCTTGCGGAAAAACTCCGCTGGATTTTCAATCTCTACACCAGCGAAAGCATAGGGATTCCACAACTCCAAGGTGTAGCCAGGGATGCCGAATGTTGTCGACAGCGTGTCGCTCCACACGCCGACTATCACAGTCTCCGGGTCATAAACAAAGTCTGGATTGGTCTTGATGACCCGGTAGCCAGTGCCGTCGACTGCAGCGGTGGCCAGGCTTTCAAACAACGCGATATCTGAGGTCCCGATTGGACTTGGGTCTCGATAGGGCTGGGTCAAAATGCAACCGGTGTAGGTGTGGTTGCTTACCGCCACAGCAATATTGCTCCGCGCGGCGACCGCATCGACCGCCGCACGACTCTCAGGCTCGCTCAATGGAAAGCTACCGCCATCCATTCCGAACATGCGAAAGGGTTCCCAATGGCCTGGAAAGTTGCGGTTTAAATCCATCCCAAACTCACGGGGTGCATCGGCCCAAGCAACCCCATCCCAATGAATAAAACTCCCTTCAGAGCAAAAGAAATATGCGTCTTTAGGGTCGTCATCCAAAGTGCGATGCCGCATCAAAAGCGGAGTGTGCTCATCGACAACCCATGGCCCAGCCTCGTGTTTCCACCGCATCCAACGGACGCTCCCATCCCCGGTCAAATCGCTCGGCTTCAACCCGATTGGATGTGTGCCCGTCAAGGGTGGACGCAGACTTGAGCGTAAAAATGGCGCGCCCTCAAACATCGCCTGATAGCCATCAGGGCTGATGCAAGGCAACACAAAGGCCGTCTTGGACCGAAACTGTGTGCGGGTGGCCTCATCCCCACCCGCGAGGCGCTCTGCCCACTGAGACAGGGTGTGAAGGGTCGCCATCACACCTGTCCATTCCGAGGCATGTGTGCCCCCATCGAGCCAAAAGCCGGGCTTGGTCAGCAGGTCTGAAGACTGCTCCCCAACGCTGACCAAAAATATACTCCGCCCCTCACGACTGCGGCCGATTTCCTCCATTTTAAACCATTCAGGGTGGGCCACAACCAGCGCCAAGCACCATGCCTCGATCTCTGGAAAACCAAGGTACTCCTTCCCATTATATGCGGTCCAACCCATTTCTCTCTCCTCAGTAAAGCGTGCACGAGTACGCCAGTCTGGGTACATCTAAGGTGAGCCAAGCCATGATGACACCCTTTGTTCCAAGCCCAATCGCCGCCGCCTCCCGCCAGCATGCGCGTGATGCCTTCGTGGCATTGGTCAACGCTCACGGTGAGCAACTACCCTTGGGGCAGGCCGCCGCGTGGATGTGTGCCGAAGAACGGGCCCTCGCCACCATCGCCCCCATGCTCGAAGCCCTGAGCGCCCTCACAAGCGGCCTCTTCATCCCCGACCACGCCTCGACCATTGAGGGCGTCGCGCGCTTAAACCACAGGCTATTCACCGAGCTTGGCTTTCAGGGCGACCTAGATGACTTTGACCACCCAGACAACTCCTTACTCGACACCGTGCTGTCCCGCCGAAAAGGCCTGCCGATCCTGTTGAGCTTGGTCCTGCTCGAAAGTGCATCGGCAAGCCAAATCCCAATGAACGGCATCGGATTCCCGACCCACTTCTTGGTCGCACCGCCCACCGCCACACCACAGTTTTTCATCGACCCCTTCAACGGGGGCAGAATCCTGAGGCGCGGCCAACTCCACGCTTGGTTTCAACGTATCTCCACCCGCTCAAACAACCGCATGCCACCCTTTAGTTGGTGGCTCCAACCCATCAGCAACCGAAAAATTTTAATGCGGATGAACAATAATTTGAAGGGCTCATATCTGCGCCGAAACGACCTTGACGGTGCGCTGCGGTGCGTCGAACGCCTCTTGGTTCTTTCTCCAGACGCCATCGAGGCCCGCCGAGATCGCGGGTTGTTGCGCTTCGAACTGGGTCAAGAAGAAGAAGGTGCGAAGGATCTGGATGCATATCTGGCCGCACGGCACTGCGACGGCCTCCAGCTGGATTGACAGCCTTCGCCAGTCCACCCACAGTGGGCTGATCCAAGGAACAAATTAAGGTGGCCCAATCATCCGACACATCTGCACGCGCGGTGTTCTCTCTGGCTTGGCCAGTGATGATCTCGATGCTCTCCTACACCGCCATGGGTTTGGTCGACACACTCTTCGTTGCACGGTTGGGCACCACCGCCCTCGCTGCGGTCGGCTTGGCCGCCATCGTGGTGATCTTCACTCAAAGCTTCGGTAGAGGGCTGCTCGGTGGTGTTCGGGTCTTGGTCTCCCAAGCTACGGGCGCCAACGACCCCCATACCGCCGCAACCATCGCATGGCAGGGCTTTTGGATAGCCTTGCCCCTGGGTGTGGCCATATCCGCGCTCAGCTTGGCCCCAGACTCCCTGTTTTTATGGCTAAGCGGCGACCCTGATGTCGCGATGACAGCCCAAGAATTCTTCACCATCCGTGTCCTGGGTGCCCCTTTCGTCTTTATAAATATCACCATTTCAGGGTGGTTTCAGGGCCGTGGCGACACAAAAACGCCAATGCGATCGACATTATTGGGTAATGCCATCAATATTGTGCTGGACCCCATCCTTATCTTTGGGCTCTTTGGTCTCCCAAAAATGGGCGTTTCCGGCGCAGCACTCGCCACCATCATTTCCATCTTCATCTCCATGGCGTACCTGCTCAAGGCCGCCGCACCAATGTTCAAGGCCATAAACCCAAGCCCCCACCTGCACACACTCAAGGCCGTGGTGGATATGGGCTTGCCCATCGGCATTCGATACGCCCTCGACATGGGCTCATTTGTGGTGTTTTCAGCCATGATCGCCAAGGCGGGTGCCACCCAACTCGCCGCCCACAACATCGTGGTTCAAATAATCTCGGTCAGCTTTTTACCCGGCCACGCTATCGGTGAGTCGGCTGGGGTGTTGGTCGGTCAATTTGTCGGCTCAAAGCGTCCATGGCTCTGCCGACCGGTGATCACCTCATCGATAAAGCTCGCCATCGGCTCGATGTGCGCCTGGGGCCTCATCTTTATGGCGATACCAGACCTGCTGGTCGCCCCTTTTGGGCCAGAGCCTGCGGTGTTGGCCATCGCCGTTAAAATCCTATTGGTGGCGGCCGGGTTTCAGATTTTTGACGCGATTGTGATGGCCATAAGCGGTGGAATCAACGGTGCTGGCGACACCAAATGGGTCATGAAAGCCTCGCTCCTCGGGGCGTGGCTGATCAAGGTACCCGCTGGATATTTCGCTGTGTTTATTCTCGACTTGGGTGCGGTTGGAGCGTGGTTAGGATTTGGTGTAGAACTGATCTTGCTCTCCGGCTTTTATCTGTACCGACTCAAAGGCGATGACTGGCTGAAAGGCGCAAGCGAACCGCCGCCGGGATAAGCGTCGGGGGTAGGAGCGAAGATGTCAAACGACGACCGCTGGACCGAAGTCATCGACCAGGTCTTAGAAGCCTTGGACGAAGCCCATGTGAACGACCCTTCCGCTCGGGATGCCCTGGCCGAAGGGGTCCGCCAGGCCCTCGCCTCTCTCGAGACGGGTATTGGCTTGGATGTGCAGATTCTGGGTGAGGGCTTTCCAACCGCCGATGCCGAGGCTGTCCCTGTTGAAGTGGTAGACGGCGGCAGGGCTCAAGACCAACCCCGCTCAGAGGGCGAAGCCCCCGATCTCCGCATCGCAGACATCACAGATAACCAAGACGCAGACCAAGACGCAGACCAAGACGCAGACCAAGACGCAGACCAAGACGACAACATTTCATTTTTTAGCCATGTCCAGGTCAGCAGGCCTCAAAGCACACCGCGCCCGCGCCCCCTTCCAGGTCTCTCCGAGGCGGGTTGGATTCATGTGGCGGCCGCCCAAGACAACAACACCTCATGGCAGACCATCTACCACGGCTTATCCCCGCGACTGTACCGGGTAGCATGCTCCGCCGGAGTGCTCGATGTGACCGCAGACGGTCAGGCCATCGCACGACTGAGGCCCGGGCAATCCATCGATGTAGAGGCCCAGGCGGTTCGTGTCACCACCACCGAGAGCACCGAAGCCATCGGCGGCTACAGCCCCATCCTATTGCATTTTGGAGCCGAGGAATGAGCTGGACACTCACCTCATTGAACCTCAATGGTATCCGCTCTGCCGCCAGAAAAGGCTTCACCGACTGGCAACCCAAAGAAGGCTGTGACGTTTTGGCTTTGCAGGAGCTCCGCATCCAAGAGGAGCAACTCAAGGCCGAACACCGTCCCCCCGAAGGCTGGGAAGGTGTGCGGGTTCAAGCCGAAAAAAAGGGCTACTCCGGTGTGGCCGCTTGGAGCCGACTCCCGGTCCTAGAAACCGGTAGCTCCATGGGCTTGGATTGGGCCGATAAGGAAGGCCGCTGTTGCTGGATGATTGTCGACACCCCAAGCTTTGGCCCGGTCAAAGTCTACAGCTTGTACATCCCATCTGGGAGTGCGAGTGAACTTCGCCAAAATATGAAAGATGCCTTTTTGGACCATTGGTTGGAACAATGCCAAAGGCTTCTGAACGAAGGCATGCCGACGGTGGTCTGCGGCGATTACAATATTGCCCACTGCGAAATCGACATCCACAACCCCAAGGGCAATAAGAACAACTCGGGCTTTTTGGCCCACGAGCGTGCTTGGATGGACCGTTTGCTCGACCAGGGCTGGCACGATGTCTACCGACAACTCAATCCAAATGTGCAGGAGTACTCGTGGTGGTCCAACCGCGGAAGAGCCCGTGAGCTCAACCGGGGTTGGCGTTTGGACTACCACATCGCCACACCCGACCTTGCTGCGCGCGCAGAAGCGGCGTGGATAAGCCGAAGTGCTGGGCTGAGCGATCATGCACCCGTCAGCGTTCGATATCGATAAGGTGCCTGAATTGGCCCAAAACAACGCTAATAAGTAGCCATTGTCGGTAAGCCAAAGTCAAAAACAATCATGGTCGTGGGCCTATCGCCAGCCGTCGCAGGCCCCTGAGGGATGGTCATCAACCGCACCCCAGTCGAACCCAAATGCATCCGCAGATAATACAGGGGGTCTGAAACCTGTTGCATTTCCGCACCGCGCCCGACATCGGCCCCCATAAACCCGGCACCCACCTCAAAACCCATGCTGAAATGCCCACGGCCCAAGGTCTGTTTTAGGCCCGCGGTGCTTTCCCATGAAGGGCGCCAGTTCGACTCTATGCTGGAGGCGATAATGCCTGCCCGAAGCACCACACGATCACGAATCGCGGTGCCTAAACTTAAGCCCAGACCAGCCACACCTTGGGGCCCGGCGCCGATATACAGCGGAACGGTCAAGCCGACAGTGCCACCGATCAGGTCCAACTTTGGCCGGCTTTTGGCCAGGTCCTCAAGATTGTCGACATGGGACAAAAAAGCCACGTTGTCCCCACCCAGTTTCCGAGATGTGATGCCGATGACCCGGCCCGCCTCATCGACCACAGGACCGCCTGAATTTCCAGGATTGAGCGCAGCGTCGGTCTGAATCAAACGCGGACCCACCGCACTCACGATGCCTTCGGTCACACTCCAGGTGAGCATGCCCCGCATGGCATCGTTTCGGCCTGCAAAGGGCGCAAACGGGTGGCCGAGCCCATAAACCGTCTCACCTTGTCGAACAGGCCCTTCCCGCAGCGCCAAAGGTGCCACCTTTCCGGCTAATTCGGGCACCGAAATCAGGGCGATATCGTCATTGGGCTTCGCGGCGATGGTCCTGGCAATGTAGCGCCGACCATCCCGGGTGTGCACTTCACTCTTGAGCCCCGTGGCCACGCAGTGGTAGGCCGTGGCGACCGTCCCTTGGTCATCGATCACAACCCCACTGCACCACCCCGGCCCGGTGATCAACAACACGACACTCTGCATCCAAAGTTCAACGCGATCAGGCAAGCTTTCCTGCACAGCCGTCTGTTGGGCTACCGCATGGCCACAAAACATCAACGCAAACCCAATAAAACCCATGATCCGAGCCACCATGCCACTCTCCTCATTCCGGCCGGTTAGGACCTTTTATGACATGTGCATACTTCATCGCGATGGTCTTGGCTTGCAATCCTGAGTCGCCCACAGTTTCACAGGGCCCAACGGAAAAGCCCCCCCCCGCACATCAAGCCCCCGAATTCGACCAACGCTCAAAAATCAAGAGCATCGTGGAGATTCCCAGACCACGCATTCGTGCCAGACACATTTTGGTCGCCCATCAAGGCGCGTCTTCAGCACCCGATGATATTGAGCGCACCCTTGAAGAGGCCAAAGCACTCGCCGAGAGTCTCGTGTTCCGTCTTCAAAATGGCGAAGCCTTCGACACCATCGCCAAACAGCATTCCGACGACGGGACCGGAAAACGAGGCGGGGATTTGGGGGTTTTCACCAAAGGCGTCATGAACAAGGTTTTCGAGGCGGCCACATTGGCGCTTCAGCCTGGGCAACGGTCGCCAGTGGTCCAAACACCTTTTGGCTTTCACATCATCGAAAGGCTTGAGGTGATCGAGGTCAACCTCGCACACGTATTGATTCAATGGGCTGGGCTCAAAAAGACCCGATCTGAGCGCAGCCGTGAAGACGCTAATGCGCGGGCACAACAGGCCCTCGCCCTCCTCGATGCTGGCCGAGACTTCTCTTTGGTGGCGGTGGACTGGTCCGATGGGCCCTTTGGCCCCAGAGGCGGCGCCCTCGGCTGGTTTCAAAAAGGCCAAATGGTGCCGCAATTTGATGACACCGCCTTCGCGCTGAAACCCGGCGAGTACTCAACAATCGTAGAGTCTCCCCACGGTTTTCACATCATCATGCGAATAGATTAGCGCCTAAAGCGCGTCCGTGATGGCGGCCCGAATCGCAGCGTCGTTTGGGGCAATCCGATCGGCGATGACCTCCATATTTCGGTCGATCAACATCACGACTGGCCAAACTTGATTCGGCTCTACATCGTAGGCATAGCCCTCATTATCAGCGACGATGGGCGCCGTAATTTTGAACTCATCGGCCCACGACTGTACATCATCCAAGCCAACATCCCCCCCATCAAGGTCCTCGGGAAGCATGGTGATGTAGGTGAACCCTTGGTCTCGGAATTCTTTCCATGTCTCATCCACATCCTGGGCGATTTGCTGGCACGGGCCACACCACATGGTCGAGATGTCGAGCAAGATCACATCGCCGTAAAATTGCCATAAGGAGACTCTCTCACCAAACTGATCATCGAGGCAGAAGTCGGGAACCACCTCACCCCGCCCATAGCCCTCGCCCTGAAGGCCGAGCGGCGCCACAGTGACTTCCCATGAGTTGTCGAGCGCTTCTCCATCACATGTCGCACTTTCTTCAGCCTTGAGGTGGGGCGTGCAGCTCACTGTGAGGGCAACGATAAAAAAACGCATGCTGAACCTCCTTGGGCATCATACCCATGCCAAGTACACCTATAGGGGGGAAATGTCATGCGCCTCGACGTAAGTCAACTCATCGAAACCTTCCATAGCTATGCCACGCCACGCCCAAAATGGCGGGTTGGCGGCGAGTTTGAGCGGGCTTTGGTCCGACCTGATGGACGCCCAATCGGATACGACGAACCAGATGGCATCCGATGGATCCTGGAAACCCTCGCCAAAGACAAGAGTTGGGCCCAAAAATATGAGGGCGAAAACCTCATCGCCCTCCAGCGCAAAGACATGGCCAACATCACCCTCGAGCCTGGGGGCCAAGTCGAACTATCGGGCGCACCGCACTATTCACTCTCCGCCCTCGCAGAGGAAATGCAGGGAAACCGGACCGCCTTGCTGGCCATGTCCAAAGACCAGGACCACGTTTGGATCGCCGCAGGTCTGACCCCGATCGCACCCATCGCGTCTATCCCTTGGGTACCCAAGCGCCGATACGGCATCATGCGTCAATATCTGCCTGCCCGCGGGGACCTCGCCACCCATATGATGAAGGGGACATGCAGCGTCCAGGCCAACTTCGACTATTCATCCGAAGCCGACTGCGCCGCCAAGGTTCGTCTATGTGCCGGCCTGGCTCCGCTCACCACCGCACTGTTCTCCAACTCGCCCTTGCTCGAAAACAAGCCCACGGGATTTAAGACCTATCGGGGCCATATTTGGACACGAACCGACCCGGCCCGGACCGGATTTCCGCTGGCTTTGCGCCAAGATTATAGCCACGAAAAATGGGTCCAATATCTGTTGGACTCACCCATGATGTTCCGGGTCTTGGGCGACGACTGGGTTCCGGCCCATGGCACCCCCTTCCGGGTCTTTTTAGAACAGGGTATCGACGGGCATTTCCCCAGCACCGAAGACTGGAACCTGCATCAAACCTCTGTTTTTCCAGAGGTCAGAGTGAAGCACACCATCGAAATTCGCGGCGCCGACTGTGTGGGTCACGAGATGGCTCTGGCCTTCTGCGCGCTGTTCACGGGCATGCTCTACTGCAATATCGCCCTCGATGAGGGGCTGGCCCTCGTCAAAGAGTTGGAACAACACGGCTCTCACGCAGACCGCTTCGACCAGGCCTGCCGGGGCGGACTCGAGGGCATGGTGGGGGGGCGTACATTGGGCGACTGGGCGAGCGACCTCGGAGAAATCGCTGAACGCGGCCTCAAAGCCTGCTTGCCGAAAGACATCGACAAAATCAACCCGCTTTTAGAGTACATCGATGCCGGCCGCAGCCCGGCGGACGATATCTTAGATGCATACATGCGCGACCCATCACCCGAAAACATCATCAAGGCCTGCGCCTACTAAACGGAGAAAGCCATGAGCAACACTGGAAAAGCCATCGCCATTTTAGGCGCAAAAGGTGGGGTTGGCACCACGACCATCGCCGTAAACCTCGCGGCAGAGCTGGCCTCAAACACCGATAAAACGGTATTGCTGCTCGACCTTAATTTATTTTTAGGGGATGTGGCGCTCCATATTGGAATCGACGCGACACCAACCGTCATGCAGTGCATTCACGACCCAAAGCAGGACATCAAAATAAGCGCGCTCCCCCGTCACCGCTTGGGCTTTTCCCTGCTGGGCCAGGCCGCTGATCTCTCGGATGCAGAGGCGGTAGAGGCCTCGGATGTTTTGGCACTGCTCAACCGCCTGCGTTCAGTTTTTGACTGCATCGTGATCGACTGTGGCACAGACCTCAACGAAGTCTCTTTGACCGCGTGTGCTTACGCCGACGACCGGATGATTGTGGTGACCGAACAACGCCCCGCGCTCATCGGTGCCAAGCGACGCATGGATGTCCTGGCCAGCCTAAACATTCCGGGCGAAACCGCCTTGGGCCTCATCAACCGCGCACATGCCGATAGCAGCATCAGCCCCACCGCCGTACAGCAGGCGATTGGCCTCACCATCATCGCGCGAGTGCGAAACGCTTGGACAGAAAATCAAGAGGCGTTGGCCAAACAACTCACCCTAAAGGAGCACTGCCCCCACGCGGGTGTCGCACATGACTACACACAGATCGTGCGGCATATGGGATACTGAAACGGCCCGGGGGACCGGGTGTGGGGAGACTGCCGGGGGCCGTCATGAGTAAAAATAATAGACGAACACCCTCCTTCCAGGTTGGCCAAGTCGTGCATCACAAACGCTTCGGATACCGCGGTGTGATCGTCGACGCCCACAACGGGTACGAAGGCTCTGACGCTGTTCAGAAGAGGGTCGTGCCGTCCAGCACAGACCGCAACAGGCCGTGGTATCAAATTTTGGTTCATAACCGTGCGATCGAGACCTATGAGGCCGAAAGTAACCTCGAGGCTGACGTCACGAAAAAACCTGTCAATCACCCCTACGTACCTGTGTTTTTCAATGAATTCGAAAACGGCGAATACAGCGTGGGCGGGGTCGAAAACTAAGACATAAAACACACCGAACTCCCACCGATGTTAGGGCCGAGGAACGGAGCTTCACATGTCTATTCACCCCACAGCCATCATTGATGATGCAGCAAAACTGGCAGATGATGTCAGCGTTGGACCCTACGCCATTATCGGGCCCCAGGTGGAGCTCGCCCAAGGCGTCACCATCGGTCCCCACGCCGTGGTCAGCGGTCCCACCACCATCGGACCCGACTGTAAAATTTACGCACACGCGGTCATCGGCGGGGATGCTCAAGACAAAAAGTTCTCAGGGGAAGAGGCTTTTTTGAAGATCGGCGCCCGAAATATCTTTCGGGAATTTGTCACGGTCAATCGGGGGACAAAAGGCCGGACGACCACCATCGGCGATGACAATTTGTTGCTGGCCTACTCCCACGTCGCACATGACGCGCTCATCGGTAACCACTGCATTTTTGCCAACTCAGCCAATATCGCCGGACATGTTCGGATTCACGACAATGTGGTGTTGGGCGGTCTCGTCGGGGTCCATCAGCACAGCCGAATCGGCCGATGTGCGATGGTCGGCGGCGGGGGCATGGCGGCCCAGGACGTACCGCCCTTTACCATCGCCCAAGGCGACCGCGCACGCCTTTTTGGGCTCAATATTGTCGGTCTCCGTCGCGCTGGTTTTTCTTTGGAGGTTCTGGGCGCGCTCAAAGGTGCTTACCGGGAACTCTTTCATCAAGGGCTGCCCCTCCGCATCGCATTGGAGCAGGTCAGAGAGGTTTATGCCGAGGTACCTGAAGTCACCGAGCTCGTGGCATTTATAGAGGGAAGCCGCCGCGGCATATGTCGTTCTGCCGGCACTGGGCCCAACCCGAGCGCATGAATCCTCGCCCACTGTACGGGGTGGTTTATGGCCACGGGCGCATGGGAAAGCTGCATGTATCCAAGCTCGCTCAACGGTCGGATATCTCCCTCGCCATCGTCGATGAAGCCCAAGGACTGAAGGCCCAAGAGCACCGGCAGGCTGATTTCGCAATCATTGCGACACCAACCCACAGCCACAAGAGTATTGCCTTACCGTTGTTGGCCCAAGGTGTGCCGTGCTTGGTTGAAAAACCCCTCGCAAACACCCTTGAACACGCCCAGATTTTAGCCCAATATGAGCATTTGTCCGTCGGACATATCGAGCGTTTTAACCCGGTGTTTTCTGCACTTGACCACCAGACTCTCACCTTCGTCGACATTCAACGCCTCGCGCCGATGTCTAAACGCTCCCAAGACATCGATGTGATCGGTGACTTGATGATTCACGATTTGGACCTGCTGCTCAAACGCATGCCGGGTACGGTCAGCGATGTTCGGGCAAAAGGTGTGGGCATCGGCGGGGACCGGCCAGATATGGTGGCAGCGCGGATAGAAATACAACTTGAGAATGGAGAAACTGGGGTCGCAAACCTTCGGGCCTCACGCATGTCCCCGAGCACCGTCCGCACTTGGCGAGTCTTTGCGCCAGGGCAATATTGGAGCCTCGACCTGCACAACCACACAGTGACCACCCGGCGCTGGAGTGATGGCAATCCCGGTGCCACAGAAACCGTAGTCATCCCCAAAACAGACCCCTTAAGCGCCCAACATACGGCATTTTTTGGGGCCATCAGAGGCGAACAGCCCTACACATGCTCAGGTTCTGAGGCACTCGCTGCACTCGTCTTGGCCGACCGCATCCGAAAAAGCCTGTGTTGAAGCACCTGTGAAACGCATCTTGATCTCTGCTGCCGAGCCCTCTGGTGACTTGCTGGGTGCTGCCCTCATCGAGGCATTAAAGGCCCATCAGCCCATCGAAGCATGGGGCTTAGCGGGTCCACGTATGCGACAAGCTGGCGTGCGGGCCGTCGCCAATATGGAGGATGTCTCGGCGATGGGCCTCATCGAGGTCATGGAGAAACTTGGCGCAATTAATGCGGTCAGAACCCGTTTATTTCAGGAACTCAATCAAGCCCCAGATGCAGTCATCCTCATTGACGCCCCAGACCTTCATTTGCCTGTGGGCCGCGCGGCCAAAAAAAAGGGCTTGCTCAGCATCGGCTATGTGAGCCCCCAAGTGTGGGCATGGCGCCCCGGTCGCACCCATAAAATTGAAAAATCATTGGACTGCCTTCTCTGCCTATTTGAGTTCGAACCTGGGCTTTACCAAGATGGTTTCGCTAAATGGGTCGGCCACCCAATCGTTGATCGGATCCAAAAACGTCAGCAGGTTGAGCCGTGGCTATTTGGGCTCACCCCTGGGTCAAGGGAGCAAGAAACTGACCGGCTCTTGCCTGTGTTTATCGAGACGGCTGAACGCATCAAAAGCCAGCACAGCCAGGCAACATTCAAGCTCGTGAGTCCAGTGAAAATTCTGGACCTACCACCGTGGATCACCAGGGGTGAATCCATCAACGACTTGGCACAAGCACAGGCTGTGCTCACCAAGAGCGGGACAGTCACCTTGGAGCTTGCGGCCATGGGGGTGCCCCAAGTGGTGGCCCACAAAGTACACCCACTGACGCACTGGTTAGGACGCCGCCTGGTTTCAGGGATAGAGCATATTGCAATGCCGAATATTCTCAGCAACAGCGCAGTGGTTCCCGAGTTTCTTCAGGATCTCAATCCCGAGATCTTGGCTGACGCTCTGCTAAACCTCCCCGCTCACCAGGCTGTGGACTTGACTGCATTGGGACCATCCGGCGCAAGCGCACGGGCGGCATTGGTCGTTTCAGACGCATTGGGGATGCCATGATCGGTATCGTTATACCCACCTACAATGAGGCCGGGAACCTACCAACCCTGCTTAGCGGTCTCGCCCATCTCGATGCGGAGATCATCATCGTCGACGACGGCAGTGACGATGGCACCGCCGACATCGCCTCGGCTGCAGGTGCATTTGTAATTCAACGTGGCAGCAAACAAGGGCTCGCGAGCGCATATGTACGCGGGATGACCGAGGCCTTACGACGGGGTTTAGACCCCATCGTCCAAATGGACGGTGATCTGTCCCATCAACCAAGCGATGTCCCACGGCTTTTGGCGGCCTTAGACACGGCCGATCTCGCACTCGGCTCTCGGTGGGTCGATGGGGGAGGGATCGAAAATTGGACCACCAGTCGGCGGTATTTGTCTCAGTTCGGCACCCGTTACGCCCGCATCTTGCTCGGGCTGCCCATCGCAGACCTCACCGGCGGTTTTAAAGCTTGGAAAGCGGATACCCTCGCGGATGTTGACCTCAGTGGCGTGCGCTCAGAGGGCTACGCCTTTCAGGTTGAAATGACGTATAGAGCACACAGCAACGGGCACAAAATCACAGAGGTGCCCATCATCTTTGCCGACCGTTTATCGGGCACATCAAAGATGTCCTGGACCATCGCCCTCGAGGCTGCGTGGGTGGTCCCGATGCTCAGGTGGCGAGGATAATGCCTAAGCCCAACACGACCGGGCGACTATTGAGCTACTTCAAGCCTCACAAGAGGCGCTTGGCTTTAGCCATCCTGTTGATGGGAGCCCAAGCGCTCATTCCCGGCACTTTGGTCTTGCTGATCGAGCAGGTTCTCGACCAAGCACTGATCGCCAAAGATGGTCAAGCCTTGGCATGGCTGCCTTTGGCTTTGGTTGGGCTGTACGCTTTCGGCGGCGTCCTCACCGTTGCCCGGGGCATGCTCACCCGATCGATTGCCTGGGAGGTCATCACCACCTTGCGAGCAGAGCTTTTTTGGCACCTGCTGCACCTGGATGCTCGCTGGCATCAAAAGCACCCCACGGGCGCCACCCTCGCACGCCTGACCGGGGACGTCACCACAATCCAATACGGCGTCAGTGGCATCGTGACCGCGATTCAACAGCCCCTCACCTTGGTGGTTTTGCTCGCTGCGGCCGCTTGGATGAACACCACCCTCACCTTGGTATCGATTGTGGTGCTGCCCTTGGTGGCGTGGCCAATCATTCATTTCGGGCGCAAGCTCCGCGAATCCTCTCGAGACTCACTCGACAATATGGCCGCCCTCACAGCGACCGCCGCAGAAAGCCTCGAGGGCATGGCTGTTGTGAGTACCTGCGGGGGCGAAAAAGACCGTAGTCGCCGCTTTGACGCGATCAATCAAACCCAACATCGCCTCCAAATGGAAGCTTTTTTAGCCCGCCTGCTGCCTGGCCCAGTGGTAGAATTAATCGCCGCGGTCGGCGTGGGCCTGGTGCTTTGGGTCGGCGGACAACAGGTGTTCACAGGCGAGATTCAAGCCGGTGAACTTATCGCCTTTATGGTGGCCTTAGGCTTACTCAACACACCGCTCAAAGGCATCTCCAAAATCAACAACCTCCTGCAGCAGGCCAGTGCAGGGGCCGACAACGTCTTCGCGATATTGGATACCGCACCAGCAATCCCCGACCTCGGCACCCAGCCAGCCCCCACCCAACCATCCACCCTTCGCTTTGAGGGCGTCTGCTTTGATTATGGTGAAAACCCGGTCCTAAAGCGCATCGACTTTGAGGTCCAAGCAGGCAATGTTGTGGCGATAGTTGGAAGCTCCGGCGCGGGGAAATCAACGATCGCCAAGCTTATCTCCAGATTGATCGACCCCGTCAGCGGTAGCATCACCCTCAACGATATCCACCTTCAAAACTATGATTTAGCCTCACTCAGAGGCAGCCTTGCCGTGGTGAGCCAAGAAGCTTTTCTTTTTGATGAAAGCATCGGGACCAATATCGGTTTCGGTACAAATGCCAGCCACAAGGCCATTCAAGATGCGGCCAAAACCGCCAACGCCCACGGCTTTATTATGGCCTTAAAAGATGGGTACGACACGCAAATTGATGCGATGGGAATGGCATTATCTGGCGGTGAGCGACAACGGATATGCATCGCTCGTGCCCTGCTTAGAAATGCACCCATCCTAATTTTGGATGAGGCCACCAGCGCCTTGGACACCCACTCTGAAGCATTGGTTCAACAGGCGCTGGAACGCCTAATGAAGGACCGGACCGTGATCGCCATCGCCCACCGATTGTCCACCATTCGCCACGCTGACCGAATCTTGGTGCTCGAGGATGGGCGCATCGTGGAGCAGGGTACCCACACGGACCTCGTCACCGCGGCCGGACCCTACGCGAAGCTCATCGGAGAGGGGCACTCACCCTCGCCCAACCAAAGGCCTTGTGAGCCATCGACCCATTAAACCCCGTCTGCGGAATCAGGCTTTGGATTGCGCCACCGGTCGTGCAACCACAACCAGCTATGAGGACGCTGCCTGATTTTCTCCTCGTAAAAACGCTGGCTGGCTTCGGTCAAGGCCACCACGGCTGCGTCGGGGTCATCCGGTATGTCGAGTTGAAGTCGCTCCAATTGAATATGATGTTGACCATCCTCATCTCGCCACTGCCAAGCCCCAAACAACGGGGCCCCTGTTCGGGCAGCCAACACCCCAAATCCCCGAGAAGTCCACGCTTGCCGACCAAAGAACTGGACGCAAATCCCCTGATTATGGCGCTGGTCTTGCACAAACACCACCACACGTCCATTGCGCAAAGCCCGATAGGCCGACAAGGCTGACCCTGAGGGCGGAAGCAGCTCCAAACCCGACCTTCGACGACACCGGGTGATCCACCACGCCGCCAAACGATTGGCCGGCGTGCGCACAAAAATCGTGGCACGAATATCTGAGCCAGCGGAGATCAAGCCCAAATCCCAAGCACCGCCATGGCCCGCCAGGCAAATGCCGCCACGCGACAAAAGCTCAGCCCCATGGACCACAGCCCGACGCCCCAAGGCCAAATCCACATAGCCCATCACCAATTCCCCCACACAGCGCCGCAGTTCGCCCACATCGCGCTCTGGGAATGCATGCTGAAAATTGTCTATCGCAAGGCGCTTTCGAACCGGCAGCACCCACCACCAAAGCCAACCAAAAAAGGTAATCATCGCCGGTGACTCGCGATGGCATCGAGCAAAAGCGCGCCACCCTCGACCACCAAATCCATCCGAAGTGCCCATACATCCTCGTCCTGGGGCAACCTAGCGGCGTCTTTTTCAGTCATCACACTTCCTGCTTTAATCTCACCCAATTCACCATGATCACGCAGCCTTTTCAAGCTGCGTATCCGAATTCCTTGATCGAGCAGGGTGCACAAAAACCGCTCGGGTGTGGCAATGCCCACAACAACGTCTACAGGGCCAGTTTTGGCGCTCAAGGGCAATATTTCGCCCCGATACAGCCAACCCACAGCCACCAAATGACTCCGCACCACCGGTATATTTGGCGGTAGGTTTAGGTTTTCGGATCGGCCACAATCATGACTCAACCAGATGGCATTCACTTGGTCCAATGTAGACCAAGGCAGCCGTTGGCTCCCAACCGGGATCGGTCCTCCACCCAACGGACGTTGGGCGTCGATGACGCAAATTCGAAAAGCAGACGCCAAGCGCCGGTCAGAGAGCCCGCCGTCGATGATGACCATCGTGCCCGGAGGTGTCGAAGCGATTCCGTTTGGGCGGGAGGGCGCAGAGATCACCCGGTGCCCGCGGCGCGACATCATCTCAAGTTCATCGCCCAGCCGCTTGGCTCCACCCCCCGACCGAATGTCGCGTCCCCAGCCTTTTCGGCGATACCCAGCGCCCAAAACCACAGCGTGGGGCAAATGTTCAGCCAACCATCCAACCACCGGTGTTCGCCCTGCTCCGCCGGCCACCAAGCCGCCGACGAGCACCGTGGGGCGGGTCAATTCCTGGGCTAAAAACAAGCGCCTATATAAATAAGAAAGCCCGCCCCAAACCGGGCTAAGCAACCAAAAATAGGGGCGATGGCGGCGTTCAGGCTGCCACACCAATCCCGGTAAAGCACCCACCACAGTCTCAAAATCAGGATGCGGCCCCTGGGGTCCTGGTCGTGTTTTCCCCTGTAGTTCAACCAACACCTCACCAAAACACTCATCCCCCTCGACCGCCCTAAAGCCCAGAGACTTCCATACAATCTCATGGGCTTTCCGATGGGGACCAGCCACCAGATGTGCCCCCCCTAGCGCAGACTCAATCGGCGAATGTCCGCCAATTTTGGCATCGAATGTTCCCCCAATAAAGACGGTGTGGGCAGCCGCCACAAGCCCGGACAATTCTCCAAAGGTATCCAAAATCAATACCTCTGGCTGAACATCGCTCATTTGAGTCCGACGTTCACATCGATGAAGCGCACACAGCGCCTCTATATCCTCAACCCGTTCGAGCCGGCGTGGCGCCAACACCAGCAAAGGTCGGGGTTTTGGCAGCCTGACCCAGGCCGCCAGTAATTTTTTCTCGTCGCCCGCTCGGGTGCTCGCACCAATGATCGTGTTGGTCGGGATTTCAAAAGCAGGGGGCACAGGAAACACAAGGGCCTTGAGGTCGCCGAACTGACTCGCCTCCAGGCGCTGAACATGGCCAAACAGGGCCTGAAAAAACGGCCGAACCCGCTGCCACCGGTGCCAACCCGAACCTTTTCGGGCAGAAATAATACTCACGGGAATACCGCGCTTTCGGGCCGCTGCTATCCACCCGGGCCACAGCTCCCCTTCCACCAACACGATGCGACCCGGACGGGCCCTGTCCAACCAAGGCCCAATTACAAACACAAGGTCGAGGGGTGCAGGAAAGCTGCCTTCAACCGGTGTTCGCCAGCTGCTGTGGGTCACCCAGACCGGGCCAAGCTTGTCTCGAAGCGCCTCGACCACCTGGTGTTCGCCCAAACTTGCACCATGAAGCCAAGTCCGACCAGGGGTGGGCCAACTCAAGCCCGTCATGTGCACCCGTGCCCGCGGATGAAGCCACAATATTGGCCACGCCAACAGGCCCAAAAACCGCCACACAGCGATGAAGCCACTGGCCAACATCAAGCCTCCACAAATAGAACGAGGTGACCCAGCTTAACTTAGCTGAGCCACCCCGAGCGTCTCCATTTTCGGTATAAACCTAGTCGTCCCGGCGGCGTCCCATGGCGATCAAGCCCAGTCCAAGGGCGAGGCCCAGGGGAGCATTGGTGCCTTTTGCAGTCGAGCAGCTTGATGGCTGCGCCGGAATCTCAACGTTGATGTTGGTGGTGCTTGTGCTGCCTTGGGCTCCAACTTGGGCTTCATCTTCGGCATCGTCAGCATCGTCCTCAACACGCTCATCATCCTCGGCATCCGTGACCACATCATCGTTGTGATCCGCATAGTCCTCAAGATTGATATCTGGGCGGCTGATTTGAATGTCATTAATCGCGATGGACATGGTGGCGTCATCGTCCCACCAGTACCAACGTGGGTTGGATGTGGTGCCAGAAAGCTCGAGCCGTTCAAGGGAAAAGCCCTTCGCCTCATCGGCTTGCATGACCATCATGTACTCGTGGTACGCGTTTTGATCTTGGCGATCCCAGCTATCGAGGTACAAATCCCAGTCCATGTCGCCAGGTGTGCCCTGAACCATCATCTCCCAACGCCACAAAGTAATCTGGTACTTGGTCTGAATCTGGAAGTTGTCGTTCAGATAGCCCTTGGCTTGGACGGTCGCAGAGACCTCTTCACTAAGCCCATCTTCGGTCTCCTTGTTTTCATAGGCGACCATCGCTGCACCCTCGGCGTTCGTCGCCAATCCATACGAGCTCTCCATGGTGACCGAACCATATGAATCCCAACCATAGGATTCAAAAGGCAAAGACCAATCCCAGCGGAAGCCTGCGTTATCGAACTCGTTGTAGGTTTCGGCGTGGAGACTGAAGACTGGTTCGTCCTTTACCTTCAGACGCCAGCCTTCTTCGAGGTTGGGGGTTGTGCGCGCCTTCACCA